>JAITVM010000001.1 GCA_031285815.1 Clostridiales bacterium
TTGCCTTCGCGGTCAACGCCTATTGTATCTTGGAGTGAAATGTCACCCGAGTATTTTTTGCTTGCACGGATGCTCATAAGTATTTCATTATCTATACATCTGGCAGCATACGTTGCCAGCCGTGTGCCTTTTCCAAGCTTAAAAGTCGAGATTGCTTTTATTAAACCTATTGTACCTATACTAATAAGGTCTTCATTATCTTTATTAAAGTTATTATATTTTTTGACTATATGTGCTACAAGTCTTAGGTTCCGTTCTATAAGGATGTTTCTTGCACCTTCGGTGCCGTTTGCGTATTCTTCAAGGTAATGCCGTTCCTCGTCGGTGGAAAGCGGTTTGGGAAAAGAGGTGCTTCCAGTAATATAAGCAAGCATGAAAAAAAAGTTAAAGAAATCCAGCATAACATAAAACTCCCCCATAGCATTAGTGTTACTATATTATGCGGCAAAGCTCGTTACTGTGCTGGGTAAAAATATCTAAAAGCCCTTTAACAAGGCCGGAACAAGTGGTATAATTCTCTTATTATTTTTTGTAAATAAAGCCTGGCCCCTTAAATTAATACTGCCCTGTTGTTGCCGGATAATTTTAATATGGTATGTGGTTACAACAAATATTTGTTTTTTGCGTAAAAAATTTTTTACCGCATATTTATATAACAGTTCGGTTTATACCGGAATAGCATTAATCCTCGCATGGCAAGGGCCCCAAAACATTATCTTGCCGAAACCCTACCTATTAAATTGTATCTGGTGATATAAATTAAGTAGGCGGGTTTTTTTGTGGTTAAAAATAGAATGGCTGTAAATGCTTAGATTTGCTTGAATATTAGTATAAAATGTCATATAATTATTTACGGTTATACAGAGGTTTGAAACGGATTAACTAAAGCTAATCCGATTGAAAACCGCCGAAAACGAGAGCGGCGGAAAAATAGTTGGGGTAGGTATTTTTCCGCAAAACCAAAGGTTTTAGCATGAAGTTTGAGGCGAGTTTGAAACGGATTAACTTAAAGCTAATCTGATTGAAAACCGCCGAAAACTAGAGCGGTGGGCCAATAGTTAAAAACTGGAGACTTTTATGGTATTTAATTCTTTCTTGTATATTGTATCTTTTTTCATAACTACTGTAATATATTATTTATCCCCGCATAAATTCCGGTGGCTGCTCCTTTTGGCCTCGAGCTTAATTTTTTATGGGGCGTGGGATTATAGGTTTTTATTATTAATGTTAGTGGTGATATTTGTAAATTATGCCGCATCTAAAATAATAAGCTCAAGCAGTAATGCTTTATTAAATAAATTTTTGTTAATACTAAATTTATTAATCAGTTTTGGGCTGCTTTTCGTTTTTAAATATTTTATGTTTTTTACCGGCCTATTTAACAATATTTTTGATAATATAAAAATACCGGAAATTAGGATCATATTGCCTATGGGTATCTCCTTCTATACATTTCAGGCTGTAGGCTATTCTATTGATGTGTACAAAAGAAAAACCACTGCGGAGCCAAATTTTTTTAAATTCACTCTATTCCTGTCTTTTTTTCCACAGCTTGTAGCCGGCCCAATCGAACGGGGCGAAAATTTAATGCCCCAGCTTTTTACAAAGAAAAATTTTGATATGGCTAATATTATTTTAGGGCTTAAATATATGCTCTTTGGCTTTTTTAAAAAAATAGTTATTGCGGACAGGGTTTCTGTATTAGTTGACACTGTTTATAACAACCCGGGCATGTTTGAAGGGCTGGCTTTTTTAATTGCCACAATATTTTTTGCATTTCAAATTTACTGCGATTTCTCCGGGTATTCTGAAATAGCCAGAGGCTCGGCTAAGATACTGGGCATTGATTTAATGGTAAACTTCAAAACGCCATACTTTTCAAAATCCATAAAAGAATTTTGGAGGAGGTGGCATATTTCGCTTTCCTCCTGGTTTAAAGATTACATATATTTCCCGCTGGGGGGCAGCAGGCACCGGCGGCCGCGGAAGTATTTCAATATGCTTGTGGTGTTTTTGGTAAGCGGCTTATGGCATGGGGCAAATATTACTTTTGTTATATGGGGCTTTATACATGGGGCAATCCAAATATTAGAGGATATTATTATGGGGCCTGTTAACAAGGGGCTGGCGTTTTTAAAGCTGGAAAAATTTTTTGTAACCCAATTTATTAAAATAGCAGCCACCTTTTCTATAGCCTCCCTATCCTGGGTTTTCTTTAGGGCAAACAATTTTTCCGATTCAATTTATATAATTAAAAATATTTTTTCACTGCCTGATAAAATAACAGATGCCCAATATATTTATAATACCATTGGCAAATTAGGCCTTAGCTATTTTGAATTTCTGATTGCCGTTTTTACGCTCCTGATACTTTCTTTAACTGATTTTTTCTCCAGGGGCAGCGATATCCATACCCTTTTAAGTAAGAAGCCGTTTATTATAAGGGCTGCTTTCTACTATATAATTACTATGCTTGTATTTACGCTGGGGGTTTTTAGCAATGCGTCAACATTTATTTATTTCCAATTTTAAAAAAAGCGTTAAACCTTTGGCGCTTCTGTTAATATTTATTGCAATTATTATTTTCTCAATTTTTATTATTGGGCAAAAATTTTATTATGCTTCAACCCAGAATAAGATAAATGTTTTTAGCCGGCAGCGGTTTGAAGAATTTTATAAATCAAAAGCTTTGGATTTAATTTTTGTGGGGAGTTCCCATTCATATTGCACATTCGACCCCGAGGTTTTTAACAGCAAGCTAAATTTAAATTCTTATCAGCTGGGAATGCCTTCCCAAACGCCGGACTCAACCTACTATACTTTACTGGAAGTTTTAAATTACCAAGAGCCAAAAATTATTGTTATGGAACTTTATTATTTAATGCTGGCGACAGATTTTGATATGAAGCAGTTTGACCAGCTTTTTCAATTTTTAAATAACCCCGGGCTAAAAGAGGATTATATAAAAAATGTTTTCCCAAATAGCGCGAAGGCTAAGTATACTATCCCGACGATCCATTATCAAGCCGATTTCCTTAATTATTGGAACGCAAGGCTGGTTAATTTTTTGAGTAATGAATTTAATTTGACACAAGATATAAAGCAGTCGAATGGCACAGAATATTATAGGTCATTAGGCTATGTATATTGTGACCATTACATGGATGATGAAGATATCGCGGATACAAAGAAAAGCTTTAGCTATGATGGTGAAAATTTTGAATTTTCTGAAAGGCAATTATTATACCTTCAAAAAATTGTTGAGCTTTGTGATGAAAGGGGCGTCCGGCTTTTTTTTGTAACAGCGCCAATTTCAAATGCCGCTTTTGATAATATAGATAATTATGGGCTGATGTATGAAAAAATAGCCGGGTTTTGTGAGTCGGCCGGTGTTAATTATGTTGATTATAATATAGTTAATAGGGATAGGGGGCTGCTGGCGCCTGCTAATTTCCGGGATAGGAACCACGTTAACGACTCCGGTGCCAAAATTATTAGCGGGGACTATTCAAATTATCTTGATTAAAAACTGTAGGTAAATGGGCCAAGCTTTTCCATATCTATGCCTTTGTAATCTAAATGAGATATTTCTAGGGCCTAATAGTGATAGCTAATCCGATTGAAAACCGTCCGAAAACAAGTGTGGCGGAAAAATAGTTGGGGTAGGTATTTTTCCGCAAGACCGAAGGTTTTAGCAGGAAGTTTGAGGCGAGTTTGAAACGGATTAACTTATAGCTAATCCGATTGAAAACCGCCCGAAAACAAGTGTGGCGGAAAAATAGTTGGGGTAGGTATTTACTATATTAGGGCATTTAAGGTTTTTGATAGAATTTTCGGAATGCCTTGGGTATACAAATCAATACATCGGAGGTTTCGGTCGATGCATACATCACTGGATAAATTGAGCAATGAACAATTTCAGAAATTATATCCTATAATACTGTGTGAGCATGACCCGCAATGGGCAGCCACCTATGAATTTGAAAAAAAACTTATTTTAAGTGCGTTAAAAAGAGAGGCAACAAATATAAACCACTACGGCAGCACATCTGTACCGGGCCTTTTAGCAAAGCCATCAATAGATATTTTGCTGGAAATCCGGGAAGGTTCAAATATATATGATATAATTTTTAAAATGGCGCAGATTGGTTATACATACATAAGCAGGTCATACTGTTCCGAAACTACTTGTATGTTTTTTAAAGGCTATTCGGAATCTGGGTTTGCTAAAAATGTTTTTCACCTCCATATGCGCTACCCAAACGATTGGGATGAGCTATATTTTTGCAATTATTTGAAAGTGCGGCCGGATCTGGTCAAAGAATACAGCAAGTTAAAATTAAATATATTAAAATTGTATTTGAACAATAGAAAATTGTACACTGCCGCCAAAACAGATTTTATCATAAAAACAACAAGCCTTGCGCGTTACGAGCTTGGGTCGCTAAAAAACTCCTCAGTAAATTAGGTTAATTATTTTTGTTGCCGATATATAGCTAATCCGATTGAAAACCGTCCGAAAACAAGTGCGGCGGAAAATAGCTGGGGTAGGTGTTTTTCCGCAAAACCAAAGGTTTTATCACGAAGTTTGAGGCTGGTTTGAAACGGATGAACTATACTATTTAAAGAGGAAAAAAATTTTTGATTTATTATTATTAAAGGGAAGTTCTATACTCAAAGAAGAATTAATTAAGGAGGAATATACATGTCATTTAAAGATGCAAGCAGAATTTTATTAAACGAGGATCAAATGCCTAAACAATGGCTGAATATTGTAGCTGATATGCCGGAGAAGCTGGACCCATATATAAACCCCGCTACAAAAAAGCCGGCTACAAAAGAAGATTTTTACCCTATTTTCGCAAAAGATTTAGTTGACCAGGAGTTCTCTCAAGAGCCATTTATTGATATACCTGAAGAAATTCTTGATATATATAAAATGTACCGCCCATCGCCGCTTATCCGTGCAAAAAATTTGGAGAAGGCCCTAGGCACGCCTGCGAAAATTTATTTTAAACATGAAGGCTTAAATACATCGGGCAGCCATAAATTAAATTCCGCTGTGCCACAGGTTTATTATAATAAAATGCAGGGCATAAAAAATTTGACTACAGAAACAGGGGCAGGGCAATGGGGCACGGCCTTGGCTGTGGCCGCAGCGTTTTATGATATGCCGCTGTCTGTTTATATGGTAAAGATAAGCGCCGAACAAAAACCATATAGGAAAGCGATTATGGAGACCTTTGGCGCAAAGGTAATTAAAAGCCCAAGCGATACGACAAAAGCCGGAAGGAAAATTTTATCGGAAGACCCAGAATGCCCGGGCTCTTTAGGCTGCGCTATAAGCGAGGCGGTGGAGGTTGCGCTTAATACGCCGGATACCAGGTATGTACTTGGCTCGGTGTTAAACCAGGTGGTCCTGCACCAATCAATAATTGGGCTTGAGGCAAAGAAACAAATGGAGATAGCCGGGCTTTACCCGGATATAGTAATTGGCTGTGCCGGCGGCGGTTCAAACTTAGGCGGTATTATGTCTGCTTTTATGAAAGACAAGCTGAATAAAAAAGCCAACCCGTATTTTATTGCGGCTGAGCCTTCTGCTTGCCCGAGCCTGACCCGCGGCAAGTATGCATATGATTTTTGTGATATGTCAAATATAACTCCGCTTGCTAAAATGTATACCTTGGGTTCAACCTTCCTGCCTTCCGCGATACATTCCGGCGGGCTTAGGTATCATGGTATGTCGCCGATTTTATCAAAATTGTATCATGATGGCTATTTGGATGAAGCCAGGGCTTTATCACAGAGGTCTGTTTTTGAAGCGGCACAGTTGTTCGCGAAGCATGAGACTATTTTACCGGCACCGGAATCTGCCCATGCGATTAAAACCGCAATTGATGAGGCGCTTAAATGTAAGGAAAGCGGGGAGGCTAAGGTCATTTTATTTAATTTGACCGGCCATGGTAATTTTGATATGGGTGCTTATATGAAATATATTGAAAATAATATAGTAGACTACTCGCCAAGTGATGAAGAGCTGCAGAAGGGTTTTGATTTATTGCCCGATATATCGTAAAGAATAAAATTGAGTTTTATTTTTAATATATTTTTATGGGAAGTACACAGTTTAAAAGATGAATAATTAATTTCTATATTTTAACGCCAAAGGCCCGGTGGTTTATGCACCGGGCCTT
>JAITVM010000003.1 GCA_031285815.1 Clostridiales bacterium
TAATATTTAAGTAATACAAATATAATATAACTTGTACTAAAGAGTCAGGCCCAATTATCAAGTAAAACCCAATGGTTTTATAATATATTTTAGAAGCTTGACGTTAATATTAATGTACACTATACTTGAAAACAGCTACAAGCTTTGTTTTTTTGAGTGGTAGCCTGAAAATTTTAATTTTGGAAGAGGATAATAATAATGAAAAAGAGGTTTATTTTATTTGCGGCAATGATAAGCATGTTTGTTACGGCATGTGGGCAACAGGCTGGCCAGGCCCCGGCTACTGATAGCGCCGGGCAGGAAAATAGTGCAGAAGCTTCTGAATCTGCAGGGGCGGCAGAAGAAGAAGCTGCAATCCAAATACCAGAAAACCCAGATTTGGATGTTTGGAATATCAGCAGTGAAGAGCTGCCACAGTTAAACGGCCCCCAGGCTGGCGATTATATTGCAACAATGCAGACAACTATGGGGGACATTAAAATTGCACTTTTTCCTGAACATGCCCCAAAAACAGTTGAGAATTTTGTAACCCATGCAAGGGATGGCTATTACGACGGGGTTATTTTCCACCGTGTTGTCAATGATTTTATGATTCAAGGCGGGGACCCGGAAGGTACGGGCAGTGGCGGCGAAAGTATATTTGGCGAAGCGTTCGAGGACGAATTCTCGCCATATTTATATAATATACGTGGTGCTATATCAATGGCCAATGCCGGGCCCAATACTAATGGCAGCCAGTTTTTTATTGTCCAAGCCAAACCATTCGATACACTGTCACAATTGATGGGCATGCTTAAGGCTGACCATAAAGACCAAAATGCTTGGGCGTACTTATTAGCCCCTACTGAGGTTGGGGGTTTTGGGTTCACAGGCTATGGGTTCCCAGATGTTATTATGGATTACTATATAGAAAATGGCGGCACGCCAAATTTAGATACACACCACACAGCGTTTGGGCAAGTAATAGAGGGTATGGACATAGTTGATGCAATAGCTGCCGTCGAGGTTATTGCTAACCCGCAGGACCCTAGGGAACAGCCGGAAATATCATACCCAAAAGAAAAAGTTATAATTAATAGCATATTAATAGAAGAAGTTAAGTAGGGCTGATTTGTATTATATGATAAACTAACATACTAACGTAGGGCCTGTTGGCGTTTTAACCAATAGGCCCGCGTTAATTTTATATGGCTTGTATAGTATATAGGGGCCACTATACTTAAGAAAGGGGAAAATTATGTTTGATACGCGAAAAGAACAGGAGCAGGCTGAATTGCACCGTGCTATTTGGGGTATAGCAAACAGCCTGCGTGGCAGTGTTGATGGCTGGGATTTTAAACAACATGTCCTTGGTATCCTGTTTTACCGCTACATATCTGAAAATATTACCGCTTTTATTAATGCCGGGGGCAATTGGCCCGCGTTTGATTATGCTAGGTTAAGCGACGGCGAGGCGGAAAGCTTCCGCAAAAGCATTGTTAAAGCTAAAGGTTTTTTTATACTGCCAAGCGAATTATTTGAAAATGTTAGGGCGGCACCCGGCTGTGAATTAAGCGGGGCCCTTGAAAAAGTTTTTAAAAATATAGAAGCTTCGCCAAAAGGTATAATAAAAGCCTGTGCATTAGAAGGCCTGTTTAGCGGGATAGATTTAAAAAGCAACAAATTAGGGGGCACTTTAGATAAGCGCAACGGGTTGCTGCTGAAACTTTTAAACGGCGTTGGGGAAATGCGGCTGGGTAATTATAAAGATAATACTATTGACGCTTTTGGCGATGCATATGAGTTCCTGATGGGCATGTATGCCGTGAATGCCGGCAAAAGCGGCGGAGAATATTATACGCCGCAAGAAGTTTCAGAATTGCTCGTAAGGTTTGTGGCTGTAGGCAAAACTAAAGTCAATAAGGTATATGACCCTGCATGTGGTGCGGGTTCCTTATTGTTAAAGTTCGCAAAAATTCTTGGCAAGGAAAATGTACAGCAAGGTTTTTTTGGCCAAGATATAAATATAACTGCTTACAACCTTTGCCGGATTAATATGTTGTTACATGATATAAGTTATGATAAATTTCACATAGCACACGGCGACACGCTTACAAACCCGCTTCATGGTAATGGCGGGCCGTTTGATGCCATTGTCTCCAACCCGCCATATTCAATCAAATGGGATGGGGCCGCTAACCCGGCTTTAGTTAGTGACCCGCGGTTTTCGCCGGCTGGGGCCCTGGCCCCAAAAAGTAAAGCAGATTTGGCTTTTATAATGCATTCGCTTTCTTGCCTGGCAAATAGCGGGTCAGCGGCTATAGTATGCTTTCCGGGGGTTTTATACCGTAATGGCGCTGAACAAAAAATACGCAAATACCTCGTTGATAATAATTTTATAGAATGTGTGGCCCAATTGCCAGCAAACCTTTTTTATGGCACATCTGTCGCTACTTGTATCATAGCCCTTAAAAAATCGAAGCCTAGCAATAACACTTTATTTATTGACGCGTCCCAAGAGTTTGTAAAATTTTCAAACCGCAATAAATTGTCAGCTGACAATATCAACCGCATACTTGAAGCGTACAAATTGGGGGCAGGCGAAGAATATTTTGCACGGCTTGTGCCTAATGGTTTGATAGCGGGGCAAGATTATAACTTGTCAGTAGCTAATTATGTGCCCCAAAAAGATAAAAGTGAAGTGGTGGATATAAAAGCCCTGAATGCAGAAATTGCTGATATTGTAGCGAGGGGCAATGAATTACGCAGGGAGGTTGATGCTGTTATTGCAGAGATTGAGGGGGGCAGTAATTTTGAATAACCCGGCCCAGTTTGCCCCCGGCATTTGCCCAAGCGGGGTGCCATATGTTGCATTAGGTGATGTGTGTAAAATATCAGTTGGTGGCGGGCCCCCAAAAAGTTCTATTTCAAAAGAGAAAATGGGCAAATATAAAATACCTGTTTATAGTAATGGCACAAGGGATAAAGGCCTTTATGGCTGGGCTGAGGAAGCAGAAATTACATCCCCATGCGTAACAGTTTCTGCAAGGGGCACGATAGGAAATGCTATTTTACGTGAAGAGCCTTTTGCCCCAATAGTGAGGCTGATATGCATTACCCCTTCAAGTATAATAGATGCTGGGTTTTTAAAATACGCAGTAGAAATGATAAAGTTCCATATACCGTGCTCGGGGGTGCCCCAACTTACTGTGCCTATGGTTTCTAAATATAAAATACCTTGCCCGCCACTACATATTCAACACGAAACTGCCCAGGTATTGTGGGGTATGGAATGTTTTATTGAAGGGCTTAAAAGGGAGCTCTTGGCTAGAAAGAAACAATACGGATACTACAGGGAGCATATGTTTAAGTTTGATAGCGGGGTTAAGTACCAGGAACTAGGGGTGGTATGCAGTTATGTTGACTACCGGGGGAAATCACCAGAAAAGTCTAATGCCGGCAGGTTTTTAGTAACTGCAAAAAATATCAAGGAAGGTTATATTGACTATGGGGCTTCTGAAAAATATGTATCTTTAGAAGATTATGATAATGTAATGAAACGCGGCAGGCCAAAGCTTGGGGACGTGCTAATTACAACTGAAGCGCCTTATGGCCATGTTGCCCAGGTCGATAGGGAGGATATTGCTTTAGCGCAGCGTGTAGTTAAATATCGTGGGGCGCAAAACATAATAAATAATTCCTTCTTAAAATATTTTTTGCTAACAAAAGAATTTCAAACCAAACTTAAGCAGATGTCGACAGGGGGTACGG
>JAITVM010000004.1 GCA_031285815.1 Clostridiales bacterium
TTTGCGTCTGCTGTACGTACTATATTGCCGTTGGCGTCATAGTAGTTTTTAAATTCGCCATAGCCTTCGTTATAAGATGTTTCCCTATCCAAAAGGTCATAGGCATAAATTGTTTCAAATCCCCCGGCGTTAGTAATTTTTGTGATATTCCCATTCCGGTCATAAGTATATTTTGGTAAGTAAGCGATGAACATATTGATAACACTATAAAAAGCCTTGAAATAAAAATAGCTAAACTCACAAATGAAAACAATTGCCCTGTTCGAAGAAAAAATTTCTCTCGAGGAAATGATTGGGGGCTGAAATATAAATTATCTCAGCTTCAGGAAGAAATGCAGGGGCTGATAAAAGAAAATTAAAATTTAAGCCATGACAAAGGTTTTTTTTAGACTAATTTTAGATTGGCGCAAGCAAAACGGAAAATAGAAAAACTAGAAGAGGAAAATAAAATACTGCAGAAACGCTACCATTGGATCGGGCGCAAGCCCCTGGATACGGATACCGTAGAAAAAATTCTGGCGCTAAGCCAAATCGGGCACAGCCAGCGGGAAATCGCCAGTATGCTGAGCGTAAGTAAATCTGTGGTCGCTAAATATTTGAGTAAGCCGGAATATACAAAATTAATCCGGTAGCATAATAAAAAATTTCCAGGCTTTAATAAATACCTTACTGCTCTGGCAAAAAAGAAAAAGAAATTATCAAGATTTTGGTGTATGGGCTAGAAGGAGAAATTTTATATAGGCAAATAAATTTCCCAAATAGTATGGCATATGCCCCGCCTACTAACAAATGTATTATTTAAGGCGGGGTATGCCATCATCATTTTTTATTGTGGCATCCCAAGGCAATAATGTTAATATTGAAACACCAAATAAATATAATGCTTACAAGTTTTGAGATTTATAATTTGCTTGAAGTAATGCATCTTCATGATAAATTAATATTAAATCTGAAGAAATGTATATTATGTTTCCAAAATCACTACAATAGCAGAAGTCAGACCAGTACTTAACAAAAATATCCCATGTAGTTTTAATTCCATGGCTATGATCCCAGAAAAAATAAATATGATTGTATTTTTTATATATTAGTTTTAGGAACTCTCTTGTATTATTTTCTGTTTTGTCATTGCCCCATCCACAATCACTACTTATTGACTTATTGCTAAAATAAATGTCTTTAATTGGGAAGTAATTTATCTTACTCTTTATTTTACGATTCCAAAAAATAAGGCTTTGCTTTTTGGTTAATTCCTTTATTTGCTTAAGATCATTTGCCGGAAGTTTATTATATTTTTCATTTACAAACCTATTAGCGTAGAAAAATTTTGTTTTATAATTCACTTTTATACCCTGTCCCTATATTAATTTAAATAGTCGCCGAATCAAAAGCAAGATTTTACTTCATAGTAAAGTTTTTTTGATTCGGCTTAAGTATCTATTTTTGGATGTTAATCTTACACTTGAAATAATAACTAATACGTTTTGACATTACTTTAGTTACTAAATAACATCAGATTAAATCAAATATTATAATCTATAAGTTAAGTTGTTAATCCGTAAAAAAGATGTGACCTTCTGCGCCACCCTTTCCCCCTGACCAATTTCGCCATTTTATATGTGGCATACCGGATTCATGGTCTATAGGATGTACCTCAAATATATCTTCAGGTTTTGGTCTATGGTATGGCGTTCCTTCTTTTAAATTTGGTCGAGCCTCTTTTATTAATCTTAAAGCATCGGCTTTAGAATTGGCAACTACATTAACGCCTTTACCTTTACTTTCTTTTATTTTCTTAACTGCAAGCCTCCATTCTTTTGAGCCAGGTTTCCCGGCCTCGGTTGTACCCTTTGGTAAGTTTATTGGTATTGATTTTTTTGATTTTAGACTTTCATATGCCTCAATCCCAAATCTTTCAATAAATTCTTCTACATCCAATTCCAGCCATATGCCAGTTGAAAGTTTTACGTATAATGTACCATTAATTTCATAAACTTCATCTATAACTTCGATGACAGCAGAAATTACATCATTTTTTGGAGAGCTATTTGTGCCAGAGTACGGACTTGGAAAATATTCTGTCCCAGTTATGAATTCCCCTATCGTAACCGCCCCAACAGCAATACCTAACGCAAGCCCTTCTATCAAGTTTATTTCTTCCCCGGTAATTTCATAATAGCTTGTGCTTATTAATTTGGCCCCATAAACTTGTAATGTAGCCATCGTAACTATTGCTCCAACAGTTAAAATAGCTGGGGCTGCTCCAATTAACTTTAATATAACAAATGTTGACCCTGTAGAAGCTGCTGCGCCTTTTGTAACTTCCATAACAGTAACTTCACTACCATTACGCAAAACCATGATATTTACATATTTTCCTGCACTATCAACGGCGGCAATAATTTTATCAAAATCAGCCGAGTTTAGTTGCTTGGCAGCTTCTTTAATTGCTTCGAAATCATTTTTTGAAGGCAAGTTAGTATAGTTACCTGTTGGGTCTGTATACCGTAATGGGTTATCAATAGCATACATATATAAGTTTGAGCTTTGTATTATTGATTCATTACTAGGTATAATAAGATTTATGTTACTTTGCCTAAAATACCTATAAAGCATATTATTAGGGTTCCAATGGCTATCTGGTGATAACATCGTTCTATCAACCGCATCATACATCCTAGCCTTAGCATGGTATAACCCCAAAACCTCATCATAAGCATGCCCGGTATAAGATGCCGGGATATCTAAA
>JAITVM010000080.1 GCA_031285815.1 Clostridiales bacterium
CTGGATGAATGTTCAGACAAAATTGAAATGAAACCCATAGCAAAAGACGCTCTTGTATTTTTTACTAATGGTCAAAATCCAGTAAATAATTTATCATCTGGGCAGGTTCAAAAAATTTATCAGGGGCATATTAAATCTTGGGCAGAACTAGGTGGCCAAGATACTAAAATTACTGCATTCCAAAGAAATGAAGATTCCGGTAGCCAAGTATTAATGCGTAAGCTTGTTATGGATGGCTTAGAAATGATTGAACCGGAAGAAGAGCTCATCGAAATGTTTATGGGCGGGATGGTAGAATCGGTTATTAAATATGATAATAACGAAAATGCTATCGGTTACTCAGTATATTATTATTTAAAAGCTTTTATTGAAGAAGGGGAAAATATAAAAATATTTGATATAGATGAGGTAGAAGCTTCAAATAAAAATATTTCTAATGGTAAATACCCTTTTACAGAAAATTTTTACGTTGTCATAAGAAAATCAGAAGAAGATAGTTCACCAGCGAGAAAAATATATGATTACCTAACAACAAATGATGGCAAAAAGTTTATAAATTCATGTGGTTATGTTGCGCTTCCGTAGCATATTGATTTATTATGAATATTTATCTAATAAATGGGGGATATAGATAATGCTAAAAAAAATGTGTTTATTGTTAGGGATGATTTTTTTAACCGCTTGCTCTCAAACAACTAATACATCTTCAATGTTACAAGAATTGCCACCGATTGTAAAAGGGAGCCTTAATACTGGCTTGCCAGAAAATGAAGGCTTATTTTTAATAGAACAGGATGAAAAATTTGGGCTCATTGATGTTAATGGTGATATTGTTTTTGAGCCAAAGTATACTGATGCGGATTTTAAAAACAGTACACTCATAGCAAATTATAAGAATGATGGCTATATTATATTAAACAACGGGAGCGAAATTAAACTTCCGTATACCAAAAACCAATATGTATCTTTTGATACAAGCGAATATATTTTATATTATATGGATAAGAAAACCTTAAGCTTCGTCAGCTATGTAAGTGGCGATGTCAAAACTATGAAAATACCGGGCCACTTAGAAAACCTTGATGAGATCGTTTATATGAATGACTATTTTTTTGTATCAAGCCAAAATGTAGAATCAACAAAAACATATTTTGTAAATGATTATTTAGGTAATAAGGTAGGCGAAACATATATTAAATATTTTGGCCATTCTAAAGAAAAACCAATGAAAATAGCCCTTGGCGATGCTGAAAATGTATATGTATTTAATGAAAATTTTGAAATACAAAATACATTCAGTGGTATTGGCTTTAATTTCATCACAAACGAAAACTTCATATTGTATAAAAACCAAAAAGAAATTCAATATATAGATAGCTCGGGCACTGTTTTAAACACATACCCGTCAGAATTTAATATAGCTACAGATGTATTTAAACCTCATAATTTTGTATGCATTAAGGCTGAAAATGATAGGGTGCTTACTAATATTTTTGGTAAAGTTATAATAGATAGGGGCTTTGCTAATATTGAACCTTCTTCTTATAACGGTGAATTAGTTTTTATGTGCCGGGAGACAACTTCTGGCGGCAGGTCATTATGTTCAATTTATGATATAAATGGGCAGTTAATTAAAACCCTGCGGTTTTTACAAGATTACGATATATTATTATTTAATGATGAATATGCGGCTGTTAAATCTTTTGAAAGCGGGGTTGCCGGTATAATAGACCCATTAACTAGTACAGAAACAAATATTAAGTGGCTGGCCCCTGTGGAAAACGGTAATATAGAGATATTTAATGATATTAGGGATAACCCTATCGAGCACCATTTTTTAATAACAAAAGACACTAGTTCCGGCATAAAATATGTAGGCTTATATAATGCAGCAAAAAGAGACTATGTTTTTACACAAATGTATTCTTCTATAAAGTCTATTGGTAACGGGCTTTATAATTTGGAATCTATTTATTACCGAGGCGTTTCTACTTACGATGGCGACTTTAGGTACCTATATGAAATAGAAAAATAAATTTCTAAATATACAAAAGATATTTAAAATAACAAGGGGGTAAACCTTACTAATTGAAACCACTAAAATTTATTTTCATTTTATCTCTTATTCTTTTGTCATCCTGTAAAAATGAACAGGCACAAGATTTATCAAATTTTTATTCTTTGCCGGAAATTAAAAAAGATAATAAGGGCTTACTTACAAACAACAAAATTTATCCGGTTAGGGTAGGCGGCAAATATGCTTTTATTAATATTAATGGGGATATAATCTCGCCTCCTAAATTTGATTCAATCGGTGGTTACCAATATACAAACAATTTTTACTTTGTATCTAATAAGGAAAACGATGTTTACACCTACTATGCCATTTTTGCTGATGGTGAAATATTAGATATTACCCTCGATGGGGAGCTTGCTCAAAACCAGGCCCATTATTTCCTTAATAACGGTGAGTATCAATTTATATCGTATGATGATGAAGTTTTTGTGTTTTTAGATATAAACAATAAAAAATTATTTGAAATACCTAATAACATTATAAAACTTAGCCCAGATAGGTATTTATCTATTAATGAATGCAACGAAAGTTCATTTTTTGTTACAGAGGACGGAAATGATAGCCCTAGGGTAAACTATTTCATAGATTATTCTGGCAACATAATCAAAAGCTTTTCAAACCAAGCATTAACTAAATTTTTAAGTGAAACCGAATCCCCGGTATATGCTGCATTACCTTTTTTGGAAGTGGATGGGATATTTACTTTATATGATGACGATTTAAATAAACTATATGAATCAGATTTCCTGGTTTCAAGAGTATGCGGCATCTCAGAAAATCTTATAGTGTTAACATATGCCCCCCCAGGGGAGGATATTTTAAATGGTGAGAGGGTAATTCATGTACTAGACCGTAGCTTTAATGAAATAAGCTCATTCTCCACAACATATGAATTGTCTGAGTTATTAGATGATAAATATATATTGTTCTATAGTTACCAAGATCAAAATGGCGAAATGGAAAGTGCGCAGATTGTATATGACATTTATGGAAATGAAATTATTAGGAAAAATGATGCTTACCTTCATAACCTTGGGACTGAAGAAAGCAGATATTATTATTTTCTAAATAATTTTGACCCCAATAAAACAGAAATTTTTGATAAAGATTTTAATTATGTTAAAACTTTAGATTTTTTTGAAGACGGCATGTCCATGAATTTACTTACTGACGAATATGCAATTGTAGCTATGGAAGATTATACAAAATCAGCTATAATAGATATTCAGAATTCTTCAAAAGGAAATTTAAAGTATATAATTAACCCCACACCCCAATGTAATATTTATCAAAACTTAACAGATGACGAGAATAAATTGATAGTCGAAATACATGGTACGGGCCAGAATGTTTTTGATGTAAGCGAAAACAAATATATTTTTGATAGTTTTTTTTCCCGGCTAAACTATATAGGCGACGGCCTTTACATGGTTGAAACTTCATATTTTACAGGGGTATTAAATGAATCCGGAAATTTTATATTCGCAGAAAAGTCAAAAGGGGTTAACGATGAAGAGCCGAGCCCAATTTCTTTAAACCCGATATACCTATAAATTTATATAAAATAAAGCCTATGTTTAATTATATCATGGGCTTTTTTTAGTGTGGCCTGAAAAAAAGTGAAATGTTATTTTTTTAGCCAAACACTTTACAATAGCCCCTTTGTTATGTAAAATAAGTCCGATAGGCAAAATCTTAAAATAATAGGGTGGAAGCAATTTGCTAAACAGCCGGCAGAGGTGCCTATGTTTAGCCAAGTAGCTATATAGGTGAAAAAATGAAAAAACAGGCCCCTATGGGTATTGATGATTATATAAAACAAAAGTATTATATTGATATATTTAGGGAAATAAATAAAATAGACCCTAAAAAATTCTATATAGGCACATATGGATGCCAGATGAACGTACGCGATTCCGAAACGTTACATGGCATCTTATCAGATATGGGGTTTGTAGAATCTAAAGAAGAAAATGATGCGGACTTAATTGTATATAATACTTGTTGTGTGCGTGAAAACGCTGAAAATAAAGTTTTTGGCAACCTCGGTATCTTGAAAAACTTAAAAAAATATAAGCCGGGGCTAAAAATTATCCTATGCGGCTGTATGATGCAGCAAGACACTATAATTGAAAAAATTAAAAACACATACAAACATGTTGATGTTATATTTGGGACCTTTAACATACAGCGGCTACCCGAGCTTCTAAATAGTAATTATGAGACAGGTGAAATTATTATTGATGTATGGGATACGCATACCGATATTGTTGAGGGGCTTCCGGTTATACGTGAAAAGCCGTTCCGCGCTTCTGTAAATATCATGTATGGCTGTGATAATTTCTGTACATATTGTATTGTGCCTTATGTCCGTGGCAGGGAGCGTAGCCGTGAGCCAAAGGATATTATTTGCGAGATAGAAAATTTAGTGGGTGATGGCGTTAAAGAAATTTTGCTTTTAGGGCAAAATGTAAATTCCTATGGCAAGTCTTTACCGGAACCAAAAACCTTTGCTGAATTATTAAATGATATAAATAATATTAAGGGCTTAGAGAGGATTAGGTTTATTACCTCCCACCCAAAAGATTTATCTGATGAATTAATATTAGCAATGAAAAATTTAAATAAGGTATGCGCCCATTTACACCTTCCGTTTCAATCAGGCAGTGATAATATTTTGAAAAAAATGAACCGAGGCTATACAAAAAGCCATTATTTAAACCTTGTGGAAAAAGTCCGTAGTGCTGTCCCTGACATTGGCATTTCTACAGACATAATTGTTGGTTTTCCTGGTGAGTCTGAAGAAGATTTTTTAGACACTTTAGATGTGGTTGAATAATGTAAATTTAATGCCGCGTTCACTTTTATATATTCAAAACGTACCGGTACCCCGGCGGCTAAAATGGATTGCCAAGTCCCTGATGATATAATTAAGGCCAGGTTTAATAAATTATTGGAAACTGTAAACCCTATTATATATGATATAAATAAATCTTTTATTGGCAAAACAGTTAAAGCCTTAGCAGAGGACATTAGCCAAACTGGCCAGGGGATGGTTTCTGGCCGCACAGGGCAAAATACGCTTGTACATTTTGAGTCTGACAAATCTGTAATAGGTAGGATAATAGATGTAGAAATAACGGGTGTTAAAACATTTTATATGTCTGGAAAAATCGTTTAGAAGGAGATTAAATATAATGGAATACTTTGAGAAAGCACGCGAGCTTGCAAAATTATTATTAGAGACAGAAGAGGGGAAACGTGCGGCTGCCGCTAATGAAGCCTTTTTGGCAAAACCTGAGTGTGTAAAAAAATTAAGCGAATTTAATAGTACGCAAGATATTGTAATGAAAAAAGCCCAAAATGGTGAATATACCGAATTTGAGTTTAAAGTAATAGCAGAAGAGGCCCAAAGAAAATTTGATGATTTACAGAAAGAAGAAGTTATTGCTGAATTATTTGAATCCAGTACGGCTTTTAATAATTTAATCTCTAAAACAATGAATGTTTTTTCGGCTACAGTTGCCGGTACAGATGAAGGCGCTGGCTGCTCTTCATGCGGCGGCTCTTGTTCTGGGTGCCATTAACCGCCCATAGGGGCCTAAACAAAATTATAAATACCCTTGAGCAGATGACGCCCAAGGGTATAATCAATATTGAGGTGGAAAAATGCTTACCCCTATGATGAAACAGTATACGGATATCAAAAATAAATATAAAAATGAATTGCTGTTCTATCGGCTTGGTGATTTTTATGAACTATTTTTTGAAGATGCGCTAATTGCCTCAAAAGAATTAAATATAACATTGACTTCACGTGACTGCGGGCTTGAGCAAAAAGCGCCAATGTGTGGCGTACCATACCATGCGGCAGATAATTATATTGCTAAGCTGATTAAAAAAGGGTTTAAAGTTGCTATATGTGAACAGACGGAAGACCCTAAATTAACGAAATCTATTGTAAAAAGGGAAGTAATTAGGGTAGTAACACAGGGCACTATTATCGATACCAATATTTTGGATGACAAATCTAACAATTATATTATGTGCATATATGAAGATAAAAAAGGCTTTGGCATTGCTGTGGCTGATGTTTTAACGGGGGAGTTCTTAACAAATAGTATCGATGGCAGCAGGGTTATCCTCGATGAAATTTCAAAATATGCGCCATCGGAAATAATTGTTAATGATGGTTTTTCATTCTCAAATATTATTGAAAAAACTTTTAATTTAAAACCAAGCTTATGCCCAATCTGGTCTTTCGAACAAGATACGGCATACTTAAAATTAAATAGCCATTTTAAAGTACATAATCTAGAAGGTTTTGGGATAGAAAAAAACAGCCATATGGTTTCTGCCTCCGGCGCTTTACTGGAATACCTTTACGATACACAGAAAAATTCGCTTAGCCATATCATAACCATCCGCTCTTTAACAAATAGCGATTTTATGAACCTAGATGCGGGTTCCCGGCGTAATTTAGAATTGTCTGAATCCATCCGTGATAAAACAAAAAAAGGGTCATTACTATGGGTTTTGGATAAAACATCTACTTCGATGGGCGCCCGCCGGCTTAAGATGGTTATAAACCAGCCATTAACAAATAAAAAACAAATTGATGATAGGCTGGATTCTGTCGAAGAGCTAAAAACTGAAGTTTTATTGCGCGAAGAAATAAAAGAGATATTAAATACGGTTTATGATATTGACCGGATCATAGGTAAATGTATCTATCAAACAGCAAATGCCAGGGACTTAATAGCCCTAAAAAAATCATTATCTAATTTGCCGTCATTAAAAATCCTTTTAAGCAACTGCAAATCAAATTTATTAAAGCTACTGTTCTCCAAGCTGGATACTTTGAAAGGTGTATACTCTTTACTAAATAAAAGCATTATTGAGGAGCCCCCTGTATCTGTTAGGGACGGCGGTATTATTAAGCCCCAGTATAATGAAGAATTAGATTCATTAAGGGGTATAAAAAATAACGCTAATAATGTACTTTTAGAATATGAGGAAAAAGAGCGCAATTTAACAAATATTAAAAACTTAAAAATAAGATATAACAAAATTTTTGGGTATTGCTTGGAGGTAACAAATTCGTATAAGGGCTCAGCCCCGGACAGGTATATCCGAAGGCAGACATTAGCCAACTGTGAGAGGTATGTTACGGAAGAATTAAAGGAAATAGAAGATACTATACTTGGTGCAGATGAAAAAATACTTACTTTGGAGTTTTCCCTATTTCAAGATATATTGAAGGAAATCGGCTCGAAGGCTGAAATTATACAAAGGTCTTCCAGGGTTATTGCTTATTTAGATGTTTTAGTTTCACTTGCAGAAGTTGCAGATAAATATAATTATTGTAAACCAGCTATAAATACTAATGGGCTGATAAATATAAAAGAAGGTAGGCATCCGGTTGTAGAACGGTTGATTGATACAGCATTTATACCTAATGATACATATTTAAACCAAGATGCAGATATCCTATCAATAATTACCGGGCCCAATATGGCCGGCAAAAGTACATACATGAGGCAGGCCGCATTAATAGTTTTAATGGCACAAGCCGGCTCATTTGTCCCTGCCGATTTTGCTGATATATCTATAGTAGACCGGATTTTTACACGGGTTGGTGCCTCTGATGACCTAGCTACGGGGCAGTCAACTTTTATGGTAGAAATGGTTGAGGTTGCTAATATTTTAAACAATGCTACAGCTAATTCGCTTTTGATACTAGATGAAATAGGCAGGGGGACAAGTACTTTTGACGGGTTAAGCATTGCCTGGTCTGTACTGGAGCATATCGCGGATACAAAAAAGATCGGTGCAAAGACTTTATTTGCAACCCATTATCATGAGCTGACCGAATTAGAAGGGAAGGTAAATGGGGTAAAAAATTACCGGATTACAGTAATGGAGCAGGGCGAAGATATTGTTTTTTTGAGGAAGATAGAACGCGGCGGGGCTGAATATAGTTATGGCGTCCATGTTGCTAAACTTGCGGGCATACCAAAGGAAGTTATAATTAGGGCGGACGATATACTTGATAGGCTAAACCAGGCGGATGTTGCCAAACATAGTATAACAAGCCCGGAAGAAATAGTTTACAAAAAAAGCAAAAAAAACTCTAAACAAAAAAATATAATAAATGAAATAATTAATATTGATATAGATGCATTATCCCCCAGGGATGCATTAAAAGCTTTATATGAATTACAGGCAAAATCAAAAGAATTAGCTGATTAATATAGTTAATATAGATGTGGGTGGTTTCATGATTACTGTTTTAGATGATAGCATGATAAATAAAATTGCTGCCGGCGAGGTTGTAGAGCGCCCAGCTTCCATAGTAAAAGAGCTTGTTGAGAATTCTATTGACGCCGGCTCAAAAAAAATAACTGTTGAGATAAAGGAAGGCGGGCTTTCTTATATCCGTGTCACAGATAATG
>JAITVM010000207.1 GCA_031285815.1 Clostridiales bacterium
TACCACCAAGCAATACGGCATACCCCAGACCAGATTACGAAAAGGGGCATAGCGCGTACATTTCAGAACATACGCCTTTTTGGGGCGCTTACAGTTTTTGAGAACGTATTAATTGCAAAACATATGCGTGCCAGGCAAAATATTTTTTCCGCTACGTTTAGGTTTAACGCCGCCGAAGAAAAACGTATGGGGGAAGAATCAATGGAGCTTCTTGAACAGCAGAATTTGGCGCATTTGAAAAACCATGCTGCATCCAGCTTGCCTTATGGCTTGCAGCGGAGGCTGGAGATTGCCCGGGCATTAGCTACGGGGCCTTCTTTGTTATTATTGGATGAGCCGGCGGCCGGCATGAACCCAAAAGAGAGCAGCGACCTTACAGAATATATACAGGCAATCAGGGGGCAATTTAACCTTACAATATTTTTAATCGAACACCATATGCAGGTAGTCATGTCTATTAGCGACCGGATATATGTTTTAGATTATGGCCATGCCATAGCCCATGGCACGCCGGGGGAAATTCAAGAAAACCCTGCTGTTATCAAAGCTTATTTGGGAGGGGTGGAAGAGGATGCTTAAAATTGAACACCTGTCTGTCCATTATGGCGGGATTCAAGCCCTTAGGGATGTTTCCTTAGAGATACCGGAAGGGAAACTGATAACATTAATAGGGGCCAACGGGGCGGGCAAATCTACGGCCCTACGCTCCATTATGCGGCTGGTTAAGCCTGCCGGCGGAAAAATTAGTTATAACGGCGAAGATTTAACGGGCCTAAATACCCAGCAGATTGTATCCCGGGGCATAACTTTAGTGCCGGAAGGCAGGCGGGTTTTTGCTGACCTTTCTGTATTAGAGAATTTAAAAATTGGCGCTTACCTGCGGAAAGGCAAGGAAGAAATCAAACGTGATATAGATTATGTATTTAGCCTTTTCCCAAGGCTTGGCGAACGGTCATGGCAACAGGCAGGCACTTTGTCCGGTGGCGAGCAGCAGATGCTGGCTTTAGGCAGGGCGCTTATGAGCAAACCAAAGCTTATGATGATGGATGAGCCATCTTTAGGCCTGGCCCCTATAGTAGTTTCAGAGATTTTTAATATTATCCGCAAATTGAGCGGGGATGGGATTACTATCCTCCTGATTGAGCAGAATGCGCATTCAGCTTTGGCAGTTGCAGATTACGGCTATGTGCTTGAGACGGGTGAAGTCAGGCTTGAAGGTGCCGGCCAAGAATTATTGGATAGCGAGCATGTTAAAGAATTGTATTTGGGCAAGCATAAATAAAATATTGAAGGTTGGGCCGCTATTAATTCATAATTATTATAAATAATAAGGTGGTTTTATGGATAAGATTAGGGTAGCCGTTGTTGGTTATGGGAATATAGGGAAATGTGCTGTTGAAGCGGTAGCTGCCGCTACTGATATGGAATTGGTCGGCGTTGTGAGGAGTGTTAGCACGGAAAGCATATATGGCATAAAAGTTGTTACGGATATCAAAGAATTGGGCAATGTTGATGCGGCCCTACTTTGTACCCCTACAAGGCTGGTACCGGAATATGCTGCGAAATATTTAAACATGGGCATTAATACGGTAGATAGTTTTGACATACATGGCCAGATTTTTGGGTTGCGTGGCACGTTAGATGAAATTGCTAAAAAAAATAATGCTGCTGCAATTATTTCTGCAGGCTGGGACCCAGGCAGCGATTCAGTTGTGCGTGCGCTTTTGGAGGCTTGTGCGCCAAAAGGCATTACGTATACAAATTTCGGGCCGGGCATGAGCATGGGCCATACTGTTGCGGTTAAAGCAAAAAAAGGCGTAAAAAATGCGTTATCCCTTACAATACCTACAGGCACAGGGATACATAGAAGGATGGTTTATGTAGAAACGCTCCCTAATGCAGACTTTAACGAGATAAAGAAATCTATATTGGAAGATGATTATTTTATAAATGACGAAACGCATATTGTACAAGTGGATAATGCCGATAAATATATTGATAAGGGCCATGGCGTTAATATGCAAAGAAGCGGCGCATCGGGTACAACCCATAACCAATTTTTTGAGTTCAATATGCGGGTCAATAACCCGGCGCTTACCTCGCAGGTTATGGTTGCGTGTGCCAGGGCCTCTATGAAACAAAAACCCGGTGCCTATACAATGATTGAAATACCGGTTATAGACCTTTTGGAAGGCGGGCGCGAAGAAATAATTAGGGGCCTAGTCTAGACAAATGCAAATTCTTATTGTATAATTATTTAAGCGTTAGGCTTTTTTGCTTACGCGAAATTTTAAAAAAGACAAGGGGTTGAAAGAATGATAGTTTTTTCTTGCTAATTATTTTGAGCTGTTACTTTTTATTTGTGTGCCCAAAATTCAAATTATAGCAAGAAGGATATTATTCGCTCAACTATATGCTTGTTTTTTATAATGCTTTTTTGTTTGCCAAAAACATTATGATATTTTTATACAAGTATTTTATGCCATGGGTAATATTTTTCCATGGCTTTTTTGCATTTGTACTAACCACGCTATTAGATTAGGGTTAGAGGCACCTCGCGAAATTAAGGAGGTTTTTTTATGCCGCTTATAGATATAAAAAATTTAAATTTTAGTTATGGAAGCAATACAGTTTTTGAAAATGTTAATATCCAAATAGATTCTAATTGGAAGCTTGGCCTAGTGGGGCGTAATGGCCGGGGCAAGACTACGCTTTTAAAAATATTGAAAGGGGAATTGGAATACACAGGGGCTATTTCCTCTTCTGTTGATTTTGATTATTTCCCGTTTGAAACCGAAACCGCCCCAACAACATTAGAAACCCTTAGGCTTATTAACCCGCAGCTAAAGGAATGGGAGATAATTAAGGAGCTATCCTTATTATCTGTGGAAGAGGAAACTTTATATAGGCCTTTTGACTCGCTGAGCCTTGGGGAACAAACTAAAGCTATGCTTGCCGCTTTGTTTACGAAAGGCAATAATTTCTTGCTGATTGATGAGCCGACAAACCATCTGGATGTTTTGGGGCGTAAAATAGTGAATGATTATTTAAAAACCAAAAAGGGCTTTATCATTGTCTCGCATGACAGGGTTTTCCTAGATAGCTGTGTGGATTATATTTTATCAATCAACAGAAATAATATTGAGCTGCAAAAAGGGGACTTTAGTTCTTACTTTGAAAATAAACAGATGCAGGATAATTTTGAAACCTTACAGAATAGGAAGCTGAAAAAAGAAATTAAAAAATTGGAACAATCAGCCAGGCAGTCGGCGGCTTGGTCAAATAAAATAGAGGGCTCAAAAATAGGGGCACATGTTTACGACAGGGGCTTTGTTGGGCATAAAGCCGCAAAAATGATGAAGCGCTCAAAAAATATTGAAAAGCGGAAAGAGAAGGCTGCTGAAGATAAGTCTGCGCTTATGAAAAATATAGATAATTATGAAGATATTACGCTCAAATATGTGCCTTACCATAAAAGCAATTTGGTTTCGGCGGAGGGGCTTTCAGCATTTTATGGCGATAAAGCTGTGTTTAAAGATTTATCGTTTAATATTAATGTTGGCGACAGGGTGTGCATACGCGGTAAAAACGGCGCAGGGAAATCGTCATTGATTAAGCTTTTGGCTGGCGGTGGGGGCGTGGATTATACCGGTAAACTAAGGATACCGCCAGGGCTTAAAATTTCTTATTTAACGCAGGTAACTTCGTACCTAAAGGGGCCTTTAAAAGAATATATTATGGACCAAAATTTAGACGAGGCATTTTTTAAAACTATATTAAGGAAGCTGGATTTTGGGCGGGAACAGTTTGACTTTAATTTAGAGTCATATTCAGAAGGCCAGCGTAAAAAGGTTTTAGTGGCAAAATCTATTTGCGAAGGGGCGAATTTATTTATTTGGGATGAGCCACTTAATTATATTGATATTTTTTCAAAAATACAGATTGAGGATATGATTTTAAAAGTTAACCCAACAATGGTTTTTGTTGAGCATGACGAGGCTTTTGTTAACAAAATAGCTACGGGGTTTATTGATTTGAAAATATAACGGGCTATACAGCGCCGGCTGAAAATTTTATAAACAAAAAATTTTCAGCCGGTTTTTAATTTAGTTGGGTTTCTGCTAACCACGGAGTATACCCACACATTTATAATATTTATCAACTAACGAATCCTCAAGCTTATCAAGCTTTTCGTCAACTGTCCGGGCGCGGCTGTCTGACATATACCAGCTATAAATTGATTTTAGTATTTTATATAAGCTATAGCCGCAAACAAACTCGGGTATATCGCGTTTGATTTTAGAATTATCAAATATGCCGGAATACATTTTTTCTTGGCTTACATGCAAAAACTGTTCCGGTGCCGCCAACATTAGCATTTCTGTTGACATATGTAAAATTTTTGGCTCCACGCCGATAAGGTGCCCAAACCCTAAAAACAAATCATCCCAAATATGGATATCATAGCTTGTTGCATGGTAAGTTTGGCCATAGCATTTTTCACGGCCCATTGCCCCAACGTACGCTTTAGCCAGGTCTGGGGCAAATGTCCATGCCCATGGGTTTGTGCCGTCGCCAAAATTAACCACGGGTTTGTTTTCTTGTATGCGTTTAACGATGCCGTAATTGTTACGCATTGGGCCTATGTTTCTGCAGCCAATGCCATAAGTTAACGACGGGCGGATAATGGTGATTTTAACACCTTCAGATGATTTTTGGTTAAGGTAGTGCTCCATGTTTGCTTTATGGAACCCATATGGGTTTATATCATCTGTATCGCATAGGGCATCTGTTTCAATGATAGGCCTTGATGTGGGCCTTTTATATGTAGAGGTGGTTGAAGTAAATATGAAATGGGTGTCTTCCCCGTCAAAAGCGTTTAATGTATCCGCCGCGTCGTTTTCGTTATAAGATATCATATCAATGACACAGTCAAATTTTAATGGTTTCATTGTACAAAAAAATCTGCGTTTATCTTTTTTGTCGCCGTATATGGCATTAACTTTTTGTTTATAGCGTACTGGGCGGAAGCCCCTGTTAAAAACAGTGACGTTGTGGTTTGAAGCATTTAATGCATCGACAATGGATGTACTGATTACACCTGTGCCCCCGATAATAAGTGTTTTCATAAATAACCCCTTCGTGTAAAATTCTTTGATTAGAATGGTTAGCGTTAAAGTTATTCTAACAATTAATTACAGTTAATACAAGTATAATTTGTGGGCTGCACCCCATAATTATAATATTTTGACAAATATATTTCTGCGGTGTATAATTATTGAAATTCGGCTAAAACTAAACTATCAACCCACAGTTCTGATATACCCATCTTTCTATTACTTCATCTGTTACATAATAACTGCCACCCATGGAATATCTTCTTCCCCAGATGTTTTCTCAAAAATGATTGTTATTTTATTTGTAAGGGGGCCTTATTTTCAATGAAGAAAAAAATTATTTCAACAACCATGTGCTTATTACTTGCCGCTTTATTTTCGTTACCAGTAGTTGCCCAAAATATAACTAAAAATATCTCTGCCACATACAGGGGTATAAAAATTTTTATTAACTCTAAAGAGCAGGGTACAGATTTAGAACCTTTTATTTACAACAACTCAACTTATGTCCCGCTTAGGTTTGTTTCAGAAAAGATGAATGCGTCAGTTGATTGGGACGACAAAACTAATACCATATCTATAACTACAGAAAATGCCACA
>JAITVM010000281.1 GCA_031285815.1 Clostridiales bacterium
TATTTGATGCCGTAAACGCAGTAGAAGGCGCAGATAAACCGCACAGGACAAGGATACGGCGTATTGGCGGGTTTTGGGATATAGATACAGATATTGAAGTAGACCCGGATATAACAGTAGAAGACGCCCACAAAATTGCTTGCCAGGTTGAAGATGAAATTAAGGCGCGCCTGGAAAATGTTTACGATGTGATGATACACGTTGAGCCACGTGGAAATACTACAATTGAAGAAGGTTATGGCCTTTCTGAAAATTGACATATGCTAATATAGCTAACACTATTTAAGGAAAGCAGGCATTATATGAACATCAGTCAAATTGCCAAAATGGCAGGGGTATCCATTTCGGCTGTTTCACGATATTTAAATGGGGGTTATTTAAGCAAAGAAAAAAAACTGGCAATCAAGGCAGTAATTGATGAAACCGGTTACGAACCCTTTAAGCAGGCACAAATTCTCCGCACCAAAAAGACCAACGTGATCGGGGTAATAGTCCCGAAGATTAGTTCAGAAGCCATCAGCAAAGTTGTAAGCGGAATCAGCTCGGTTTTATCAGAACGCGGTTATTTAATGCTTTTGACCAATACAGAAAATGATACCAGTAAAGAGATTCAGTACCTAAAACTGCTAAACAACAACCCGGTAGATGGGATACTATTTGTTGCCACAATGTTTGACGCAAGGCATCACAAAACCATAAAAGAGCTGGATGTGCCCATCATAATTATTGGCCAGTCTTATCGTGATTACCCTTGTGTATATCACGATGATTATACTATGGCCAAACAGCTGACAACCCAAATGATTGATTCTGGAAAAAAGCGCCTTGGCTGTATTTGCGTAACTAGTAAGGATATGGCGGCCGGATACAACCGGACTGCCGGATTTAGGGACGCACTAAAGGAACATTGCCTAGAGTTGCCTGAATATGGGGTTATTGAGGCCGATTTTAATATGGCGTCCGGCTATGAAAAATTTAAAATCCTGCAGGAAAAGTATCCAGAAATGGATGGCGTTTTTTGCGCAACCGACTCCATAGCTATTGGCGCGATGGAATGCGCAAAGGGGTTAGGAAAAAAAATACCGGATGAGCTGAGCATTGCCGGGGTAGGTTCTACTCAAATGTCTAGGGTTGTAAGCCCTAGGCTTACAACTGCATATCTGCATTATAAAACCAGCGGTATTGAGGGGGCGAATATAATTTTGGAAATGATTGAGGGGGGGGCCCGCATTTCTAAACAGCTCAAGCTAGGGCATAAAATCACACAGGGGGAGACAGTTTAAAAAGCTGCCTCTTTTTTAATGTGCCTGGCGTGTACGGATATATTTGGGGAAATTATTGCCCGAGGCTGGGAGTGTTTATGCTCGTTTTGATAAATATAAGTTTGGTAGTATTGTATAAATTAATAAGTAATATTTGTGGAATTCGCGTATTTACACAATTAGGTCAGTGTTATACAATATTAGCATTATATGAAATCGATTTCATCATTTGAATTCGAAAATATAAATAGCTTGTATAAATTATATAATATATATAACGATATCGTTATCATAAAGAGGGGGTAATTTAATATGGATTTTAAATTAATAGCAAGAGAAATATTAGAGAAGACCGGAGGGAAAGAAAATCTTATTTCTGCGGCTCACTGTGCCACAAGGCTACGCCTGGTTATCGGTGACAACAGCAAGTGCGACAGCAAGGCTGTTGAAACTATTGACGGGGTAAAAGGGGTATTCTTCGCGGCAGGCCAGCTACAGATTATCTTTGGGACCGGTATTGTGAACAAGGTTTATGAAGCTTTTATTCAGGCGGCAGGGATTGCCGAAGCAAGCAAAGATGAAGTTAAAGCAGTAGCCGCGTCAAAGGAAAATTATTTTAAGCGGCTGATCAAAACTATAGGCGATATTTTTGTACCGATCATTCCGGCTATTGTAGCCAGCGGTTTTTTGATGGGCTTAATGGAAGCCTTAAATTTTATGGTAGGCAATAATTTTCTGAATATCAATACAGAGGGTTCAATCTATCAATTTGCCGTTTTATTCAGTAATGTGGCTTATGTGTTCTTACCAATATTAATTGCTTTTAGTGCTGCAAAGGTTTTTGGGGCTAACCAATACTTGGGCGCTGTCATTGGCATGATCATGATCCATCCCAATCTGCAGAACGCCTGGACAGTGGCAACGGAAGGGGTACTAAAAACTCAGCCAGTATTTTTTGGCCTATATGAAATTGACATGACTGGGTATCAGGGGCATGTAATTCCAATTATCATTGCCGTATGGGTATTAAGCCAGATCGAGATACGCTTACATAAAGTTGTGCCTGCTATGCTGGATTTATTTTTAACCCCATTAATAAGCGTGTTCGTCACAGGATACTTGACACTGTCCCTGATAGGGCCAGTTTTCGTACTGATAGAGAATTCCTTACTTAACGGTATCCAGGCACTGATTGCACTTCCACTTGGAATAGGAAGCTTTTTGATGGGCGCGGCCTATGCAACTACTGTAGTGTCGGGGATCCATCATATGTACACTGTTATTGACATAGGCCAGTTATCCATGTACGGCATGACTTTTTGGTTACCTCTGGCATCAGCCGCCAACGTAGGGCAGGGCGCAGCTGCATTGGCTGTAGCACTCAAAACTAAAAATGAGCGGGTCAAGTCTATGGCCTTGCCATCTTCTTTAAGCGCTTTTTTAGGGATTACAGAACCTGCGATTTTTGGGGTAAATTTAAGGTATATACGCCCATTTATTGCTGGGTCGGTTGGCGGGGCCTGCGGGGCCCTGTATGCATCCCTAGTAAACCTAGGGGCAACTGGAACCGGAGTTACAGGTATATTTGGGATATTGCTACATTTAAATATGCCGTTTCAGTATATAGTGGCAATGGGGATTTCCGCAGCGGTTGCTTTTATTTTATCCTGGATTTTAGGGATCAAGGAGGATTAAGCATATGTTGGACGCAAATGGCAAAGATGATTTTTGGCGGCTGAACTATCATTTGATGCCCCCCTCCGGGTGGATGAATGACCCCAATGGTTTATGCTGGTTTAACGGCTGCTATCATGTATTTTACCAATATACTCCGAATAACCCTAATGGGGCACTAAAATACTGGGGGCATTATTCCAGTACGGATATGATTAACTGGGATGAAATGGGGATTGCACTGTCACCTGACACGCCCTTCGATAGAGACGGCGTATACTCCGGGTCGGCGTTAGCTGTTAAGGGCAAAATGCACCTTTTCTATACTGGGAATGTGAAATTTAAGGGCAGCTATGACTACATTACGGAAGGGCGGGAAGGAAATACAATTCATGTCAGCAGCGAAGACGGGGTTCATTTTGGGGAAAAGAGTTGTGTTATTGCTGCCGCCGGCTATCCGCCAGGAATGAGCTGCCATATACGCGACCCCAAAGTATGGCAGGAAAATGCCAGCCAACACGCACCATATTTTTTGATTCTTGGAGCAAGGACACTTGATAATAGGGGGCAGGCGTTGATTTATCAATCCCCTAATTTAGAATGCTGGGATTATATTGCCTCAGTCTGTACTGAAAATTACTTTGGGTATATGTGGGAATGCCCAGATGTATTCCAATTAAATGGTATAAATATATTGAGCATCTCCCCCCAAGGTGTCGAACCCGATGGATATGATTATCAGAATACCTATCAATCCGGTTACTTTCAATATAAGGGTAGCCTTACTGGGGAGTATGAGCTGGGCGGCTTTAAAGAATGGGACCGTGGTTTCGATTTTTATGCCCCGCAGACCTTTGAGGACAAAGAAGGGCGGCGCATTATGATTGGCTGGATGGGCATGCCCGATACCCCCCAACATGTTAATCCGACTATAACGGACGGCTGGCAGCATGCCCTGACTTTGCCGCGGGAAATCTTTTCATGCCAGGGGCGTATATTCCAGAGGCCTATAACCGAAATTGAAGAACTGCGAATGGAGGGGCACGAACTTCCAACAGGAAAAGAAACCCCTATGATGGCTTCCTATGAAGCATTAATCCTCAATTCATCTGGGGGCAGCATAAAGGTTTCAATTAATGCTAGAGTGTCAGTGGAATTTAATAAAGGGGACCAGGAATTTTTTATAGAGTTTCATGATAGCGCGTTAGGTGGCGGGCGGGCGAAACGAAGTGCCCGGATGGAAAACTGTTTTGAAATAAGGCTGTTTGTTGACACTTCTTCTGTTGAAATATTTATTAATGGCGGCGAAGAGGTATTTAGCACCAGGTTTTACCCCGAGGATGGAAGGAGCTGCCTATCTGTTACTGGTGAAGGGTTTTCGGGCAAGTATTGGCAGTTAAAGCCGCTCACAATTAATAATAAGTATGGTATACGTTAAGATATAGGATTGATTAGGAAAACCTTTGCATGTGTCAGCGCTGGCGCTTTGCGCCACCACATCATCAGAAACAAATTTAGCTTTGTAACAGTAGCGCATATTAGCGCCTAAAATGGAATAGCAGAACATATCCGAATTACGTTACATATAATAGAGGGACATTAGGAATATCAAATATCAAAAAAATTTGGTTTCCTTATGTAATATTATAAGAAGACGATGGGAAGGTATCTGCATACGGCATGGCTCTGTCAGTAATGGTTGACATGGGGCCGGAAGAAACTCTGCATCGTATGCTCTTATCTGTTTCCCACCGTCTTTTTTAGTTTGTCAGGTGGGCTTCTTGTGTCAAATTTTATGATACAGGGCCACGCTGCGAATAATAAAAAGGAGATTTTTTTATGCAAGAATATATATATCCTACAAAAGAGAAGGCGCTGATGGGCGAAACATTGGCGGCTTCGGCAGACCTCTCTGTTATGATGGGCGTCAATCTCACAGAGGCTAACAGCGGCGATATGATCGTTTATACAGTATCAATTGCCAACCATGGCCCCGATGCGGCCATCGCGCCCACCGTCACCGACGCGCTACCTGCTGTGCTGGAAAACCACGAGTTCAGCGTTGACAACGGCGCAAACTGGTCGGCATGGCAGGGCAGTTATACCCTGCCCGACATCGCGCCCGGGCTGACCTATATCCTTATGCTGCGGGGCACGGCCGCCATTGAGGCGCGGGGAAGCTACCAAAACACCGCCGAGGTTGCCAGCGCAACCCCCGACCCCAACCATGCCGACAACACAGCCCGCTCCGCCGCGACGCAATATTTGCCGACCGCCGATCTGAGCCTTGCCATGACAGTCGACAATGACTCTTACGAAATTTTGCTGACAACCGGCGACTGGGCGACCTATACCGTCACGGTGACCAATAACGGCCCGGCCGCCGCGGTCAATCCGCTTATAACCGTGCCGCCGCCGGATTTGCTGGAAAACACAGAGCTGAGCCTCGACGGTCAGGCGACATGGTCCGAGTGGACGGAAACGATACCGCTTGGCGATCTGGCGGCGGGCGGTTCCGTAACGGTATACCTGCGCGGGCAGCTCAAGGAAAGCGATGCTAACAGCATCCTCAACACTGCTTTTGCAAGTTGCGATAACTATGCCGATAAGCCTTATAAACCGGCGTTTATCTACGTATACCTTCGCGGGATTTCCGGTGCAAGCAATGTCAGGATGGATGTAACTGAAGATAATGGAAATACCAAACCCGGCGAGTCCATTGAATATCGTATTTATGTCAGTAATTATAGCTACGCCAGATGTTTTACGACGTTATATTTCACACCGCCGCC
>JAITVM010000006.1 GCA_031285815.1 Clostridiales bacterium
CTAGCGCCCCTATATCCCCTGGCTAGTTTAAATACTTTTTTATGTTTTTTTCTGGCGTTTAAAGCACCTTTTACTCTTGACATTTAAAAGTTCCTCCTAAAATTAAGCATATGGCAACATTCTTCTAATTTGGTTTTCGTTTGTTTGGTCGACTACTACTGTACCCCTTAAGTGCCTTTTACGTTTCGGGCTTTTTTTACCGAGTATATGTTGTTTATTGGCTTTAGACCTTTTAAATTTACCAGTGCCAGTAACTTTAAAACGCTTTGCAGCGGCTCTGTTGGTTTTTAATTTAGGCATTATAAAAATCCTCCTTAAATTTTATTATTCTTTTTGGCGCTACGGAACTAAGGTTTTGGCGTAAGTATCATTGCCATGCTCCTAGCTTCCATTTTAGCCGGTTTCTCAACAACGCCAAATTCAGAGATTTGAGAAACGAAATCCTCAAATATTTGGTGCGCTACATTTGTATGGCCGAGCTCCCGGCCCCTAAAACGAACGCTTATTTTTACTTTATCACCATGCTTCAAAAACTCTATAGCTTTTTTAACCTTAACGCTTATATCATGCTGGTCAATATTTGGGGATAAACGCAAATCTTTAACTTCGACGGTTTTTTGTTTTTTTCTGGCTTCTTTATCTTTTTTGGATTGTTCATACTTAAATTTACTATAATCCATTATTTTGCAAACTGGTGGTTTGGCTGTAGGCGAAATTTTAACTAAATCAAGTTTTTTTTCGTCAGCTAATTTTTGTGCGTCCCTGCTTGCGATAATCCCTAATTGCGTACCATCTTCGCCAATAAGCCGGATTTCTTTATCCCTTATTTGCTCATTAATTTGTAGATCTGTAATAATACAGCACCTCCTAAAATATTAAAATAGTGGGCAAGCCACTTAAAATAGAATTGCAGTTAATTGGGTTTAGGGAGGCATATGCAAAACCATCAATAAAACAAATTTCCGCTTTGCCCCTCACAATATTGGTTTGTTAAAAGTGCCCGGTCTTTATAAAAAAATAAAAGTGGGCATAATACCCACTTGTACATTCGAATTGGACAGAATTAACCCTATAACTTTTGAATAGGGTGAGAAGCGGGCTTCTACTTATTACCTCGGAAATTTTAGCATAATAATTGATCTTTGTCAATATACAATTATTAAAAAATTGGTAGCTTTTAGAACTATTTAGCACTGCCTCAAAATAAACAGGGGGGCGTTTTCATTTAATGTTAGCATGGTTATTGATGCTTCTTCAATACTCTGGACGGGGTAAAGCATAAATACGCCGTCGTCAGTAAAATTACCTAAATATTTTTTGCCGCCAGAGAATTCCATATAAGAAAATTTATCTATGGAAGAAAAAAATACCAGTTCCCCATCTTCTTCATCTATATAGCCCTGTGTTTTTAAATAATCAACATATTGCGGGTAGTCATTTTGTAGCCCACCGACAAACTGGCTTAGGTTATATTTTGGGAGAAGTTCTAAGTTAAAGTTGATAAGCCTTTTATTTACCTCTATGTAAGGCTTAATAAATTCGGCAACATTATCTATTTTAACAGCCCATTCATTATTTTCTTTTTCCAGGATAAAGGACCTGACATCTGTATATTTTTCTTTAGGGGAAAATATTACAGTTGCAAACCTGTCATCCTTTATTAAGGACCTGAAATCTATATCATCATCAAAGCTACAATATTTTTGTATCGAAGCTTTGATAGGTTCAAAATTTTCATCTGAAGGGTAAATGCGGGTAGAATAACTATCCTCAGTTATATATTTACCTAAAATTTTATCATGGGCTTCTTTAGTTATGCTTGTTTTAGGCAGGTTATTTGATGTAATAATAAAGCCGCTTTTAATTTCATAAGAGATAAAAATTTCCATATCCCCGCTATTACCAGTACTGCTACTGGCAGGCAATTCTAAATCAGAAGGCTTTAAATATAAAAAGCAAATACTCTCATCTAAATATTTGTTTTCTAAAAGCTCTGCGCCTATTAAATCTTGTATAGATATATAAGAGTTGACCCCATTATCAAACCAAAAGCCGTTTTTAGTAACAAAGTTAGTAAATTCTGAATAATTACCATAATATTCTACTGCCGCATTTAAAACAGCATTAATAGTAGCATCAATTTCTGCTTGGGATTTATTTTCATTGGGTTTGGATGATGGTATATCTTCAGCCATTTTTGTTGGTTGCCCGGCATTTTGCCCTTCAGTGCCCTCAACAGGGTTATTGTTAGAATTTGTTTCTTGCCCGGCATCAGAAATCCTTATTGCATACCCTGCTATAAGGCATAAAGCAATTATTATAATAATTAAAACATAGGGCAACTTTTTTTTCGTATTTTTGTTTGGCTTCATATATATGCCCACACCTCCAATAAATTCATGATATTATATCATTCATGGGTTTATAATGCAAATTATACTATATAGTAAAAATTGATTTCATAGTATTACATGGAGTATTTGATTATTAAAAGTTCAACTCCGGCTATGCTATTAAGTATGCCGGATTTAATTTTTACATCTGTATCTAAAAGGTCTTTTAAAGCATCAATAAGGTTTTGTTCAGAAAAATTATGGGATTGGGATAAATATTCCCTAATAGCAAATTCACGGGCACCTAGCTCTGTACAGATTTCGGCGTTGCTTTTGCCTATTTGCTTAAGCTTTATAGATTGAAGTATCATCCTAAACTGCCTGGCCATCATAGAAAGTATCATAATTGGCTCCTCTTTTAAGGTAAGCATAGACCTGTATATATGAAGGGCCTCTTGTGGCTTTTTATTGCCGATGGACTTCAATAGGTCAAAAATCCTAGCGTCTAATGACTTAATACAGATTTCATCTATGTCTTGCTTATCAATTTTTTTCTCATTATATTTATAATCCATAAGCTTTTTTGATTCATTTAAGATATTACCCATATTATGCTCTATAGCATGTAAAAAATATGCACATGTATCATTATGAAGGGCATAGCCGTGTTTAGAAAATAAATTTTTTATATATTCAGATAGTTCCCTTTCAGATGGCACCTTGCATTCTATAGCCATACCAATACTATTTATTTTTTTATATAGTTTGCCGCGTTTATCAACTTGCTGCTCTATAAAAATTAAAATTGATGTCTCCGGCAGGTAATCAATTTCTTTTAGTAGGGATTCCGAATCAGCTTTCCTGCCTTGATAAAATAACCCAGACCCACTAATTAAAATTACCCTATGGCTAGACATAAATGGTAAGGTGTTAAATGCGTCGGCAATAGGCCCTATACCGTAGCCCTTGCCTTCAAAAGTATCAAAATTCATTGCCTTTTCGTGTTCTTGAAGAAGCCGGGCTATTAATATTCCGGAATAGTATTTTTTTAAATACCCCTCTTCGCCATAAAATAAGTAAGCTTGTTTAAGCCCCCCATTTGTTAAATCATTTACTAAACTCAAAATTATTCACCAAAACCTTTATCAGTCACTTAAACATTGTACGGTATTTAATAGTTTCGCCGTTTGATTCGAAAAATATTGCGCCATCTAAATCCGTGCGCAACACAGGGGCATTTATCGCTGCTATCCTGTCAAGCACCTCTTGGCTAGGGTGCCCATAATTATTTTTACCTACGCTTATTACGCATAGCTTAGG
>JAITVM010000077.1 GCA_031285815.1 Clostridiales bacterium
TAGTGTTTATAGATGAAATGGATGCTGTAGGCAGGAGGCGTGGCGCCGGTTTAGGCGGCGGGCATGACGAGCGGGAGCAGACACTTAACCAGCTGCTGGTTGAGATGGACGGTTTTGGCGTGAATGAAGGCGTTATTGTTATAGCGGCTACTAATAGGCCAGATATCTTGGACCCGGCCTTATTAAGGCCAGGCCGGTTCGATAGGCAGATTGTTGTTGGCAAGCCGGATGTTAAAGGCAGGGAGGAAATACTTAAAATCCATGCAAAAAATAAAGTCCTTGCCGGGGACGTTGATTTTAAAACTATAGCGCTAACGACTCCAGGGTTTACCGGTGCGGATTTGGAAAACTTATTAAATGAAGCGGCGCTTTTAGCCGCCCGCCATAATAAAAAAGAAATAGATATGGAAGAAATCCGGAAAGCTTTTGTCAGGATTGGTGTCGGTACTGAGAAAACAAGCCGGGTTATCAGCGAAAAAGAAAAACGCCTTACGGCTTACCATGAAGCCGGGCATGGGATTATGTTTGAGGTCCTCTCTGAGTTGGATCCAGTCCATATAATTTCTATTATCCCGACAGGTATGGCGGGTGGCTACACGATGCCAATACCGGACGAGGACCATATGTATATGACAAAAACACGTATGGAGCAAGAAATTGTATCCTTGCTAGGCGGCAGGGCAGCAGAAGCTATTGTTATTAAAGATATTTCAACAGGGGCTTCTAACGATATCGAGCGCGCAACGGCTATAGCCAGGAACATGGTTACTAGGTATGGTATGAGTGACGCGCTAGGGCCAATCCAATTTGGGGACGACCGGGATGAAGTATTTATCGGTAGGGATTTGGCACATGCCAGGAACTATGGTGAAGAAGTTGCTTCGCTGATTGATAAAGAAATTAAGCGCATTATTGAGGATGCCTATACAGAATGTGTTAGCCTGCTTAACAAGCATATTGATATTTTGCATTCGACGGCAGACCTTTTAGTGCAAAAAGAAAAAATTACCGGCGACGAGTTTAGGGCTTTATTCCCAGAAGGCGTTTCTAAAAAACAAATTAAGAACCCTTTGGATATAGAAGTGCCACTTATAGTCGACGATTCGGAACAATTGTAAAAACAAAATTAATATAGGGATAATTATGAAAATAGGGAACCTAGAATTAGAAAATAATATTTTTTTAGCCCCAATGGCAGGTATAACCGACCTGCCATTTCGTATTCTATGCAAGGAAGCAGGCTGCGGGCTGGTTTACAGTGAAATGGTTAGCGCCAAAGGGGTTTATTTTGCCAACAAAAATACAGGGGATTTGCTTAAAGCTGATAACTGCGGGCGCCCGTCTGCCGTCCAGATTTTTGGCTCATCACCAGAAATTATGGCTCAGATAGCCGCCCAGCTTGATGAATATGATTTTGATATATTGGATATTAACATGGGCTGCCCTGCCCCCAAGATAGTTAAGAATTTTGAAGGCTCTGCGCTCATGTTAAAGCCCGGGCTGGTTGGGCAGATTGTAAATTCGGTTGCCCGGAGTACGCGGAAACCCGTTACAGTGAAAATTAGAAAAGGCTTTGATGAACAGAATGTAAACGCAATAGAAATTGCAAAAATAATTGAGGCAAATGGCGCAAGTGCGGTTGCTGTCCACGGCAGGACACGGTCGCAGTACTATAGCGGGGCGGCTGATTGGGGCATTATTAAAGGCGTCAAAAAAGCTGTGAATATCCCTGTGATTGGAAATGGCGATATTAAATCCCCGGAGATGGCAAAACAAATGCTCGAGCATACAGGCTGTGATGCGGTCATGATAGGGCGGGCGGCTCAAGGGGACCCATATATTTTTAAACGGGTTACCCATTATTTAAAGACTGGGGTTATTTTGGATGATATGCCGTTTCATGAAAAAATGAGTTTAGCGCTTAGGCATTTAGATATGCTTGCCGAGCTTAAAGGTGAATATATAGCTATACGGGAAATGCGCAGGCATCTGCCATGCTATACAAAAGGGGTTAAAAATTCGGCGGCCCTAAGGGCAAAAATAAATTCAGCCGTAACTAAAAGTGAATTGACCGGGCTAATGAAAAATTTGGGTTAATTTGTTAAACCCTATATACAATAATAACAGTTAAATGTATAATTGTGTGTAGCGTAAAGTAAGCGGCTTTATTAAATCTGTGGTATAGGGCAGCCATATTTTTATTACTTAGGTTGATTGTAAGGGGGATTTTGTTTATGGCAAATGGCAAAAAAGTTACGCCGGAATTCACTAACGACTTGCGCAAGGACATAGTTAAGGTACCAGACATAATCCGTAAAGAAGCTAGTGGCATCGTTATTTTTGGGAAAAAAATACGGTCAATTATTTTTACAACTGATATAGCTATTATAAAAAATACAAATGCAGATGCTATAATAGCCGTTTACCCTTTCACACCGCACCCGGCTATTACACAAGCGATTATGAGCGCTGCGGATATACCGGTTTTGTGTGGCGTAGGCGGTGGTTTGACACAAGGGGTTAGATGCTTAAATGTTGCAGTCCATGCTGAATTTCAAGGGGCTTTGGGTGTTGTATTAAATGCCCCAGCACCGGACGGGACGGTATCTATGGTTAAAGAGCACGTTGCCATCCCGCTTATTGTTACAGTTGTTTCAGAACACACAGACATTACCAGCAGGCTGGAAGCAGGGGCGGATATTGTCAATGTGAGCGGTGGGCCGAAAACAGCTTTTATTGTGCGTAAGATACGAGATAAATTTCCTGATTTGCCTATCATTGCTACAGGTGGCACAAAAGATGAGCAGATATTAGAAACTATTGAAGCCGGGGCAAATGCAGTAACTTATACCCCGCCTTCTAATGGCGAATTATTTAGGATAAAGATGGAGCATTATAGGGAGCAAGAAAACGAAAAGTATTTTTAAGTAAATTGGCCCCATTATGGGGCTATTTTATTAGGCTAATAAACATAGTTATATATTGAAAACGGTTTGACAAGTAAAAATCATTAATATATAATTTGAATATTATTTGATTAATATTAATTGCGATATATTACAAAGTGTGAATCCACATGAATAACCTGGAGGGATTTTTTTTATGTCTGAAAAAAAAATAGTTTTAACTTACGACGGCCTTAAGGCTCTGGAAAATGAGCTGCAAGACCTTAAAATTAATAGACGTAAAGAGGTTGCGGAAAAAATAAAGGAAGCCAGGGGGCAGGGCGACCTTTCTGAAAATGCAGAATATGACTCCGCCAAAGAAGAGCAGGCTGAAATAGAGGCCAGGATAGCCCACCTTGAAAAGATGCTCAGGAATGCTGAAGTAATTGATGAGGAAGAAATTAATAAAGAAGTGGTATCTGTTGGCGGGAAGGTTACAATTTTAGATATGGAATATAATGATGAAATGGTTTTTACTATAGTTGGCTCTGCCGAAGCAGACCCTGCTGCCGGGAAAATATCAAATGAGTCCCCGCTTGGGGTTGGGCTTTTGGGCCATAAGGTTAACGATATTGTTGATGTTGAGGCCCCGGAAGGTGTTGTGCAATATAAGATTCAAAGCATCCAATAAAGCAAATAGGAGTTGGAAAAATTGGAAAACCTGAACGAGATACTGACATTAAGGCGGGAGAAATTATCTAAATTACAACAGGAAGGCAAAGACCCATTTGCGGTTGTAAAATATGACCCGGATACCCATAGCACAGATATACATGAAAAATTTGAAGAATATGAAGGCAAGGAAGTAAGTGTTGCCGGCCGCGTTATGACTAAACGTGTAATGGGTAAGGCCTCGTTTGTAGATGTTTTAGATAAATGTGGGAAAATCCAGGTTTTTTTAAGCAAAAATGAGCTGGGTGAAAACATTTACAGTGAGTTTAAGGAAGATATAGATATTGGTGATATCATTGGCGCAAAAGGTACAGTGTTCAAGACTCAAAAGGGCGAGGTAAGTATAAGGGCAAAGTCTATACAGCTTTTATCTAAAAGCCTACAGATCATGCCCGAAAAATTTCATGGCCTAAAGGACCAGGAGCTACGCTACCGCCAAAGGTATTTAGACCTTATAGTTAACCCTGAAGTAAAAGGCGCATTTATAAAACGCAGCCAAATAATTAAATATATGCGTGAATTTTTAGACAACAGGGGCTTTTTAGAGGTAGAGACGCCAGTGCTTCAAACTATAGCCGGGGGCGCGGCAGCCAGGCCTTTTATAACCCACCATAATACTTTGGATATAGATATGTATTTAAGGATTGCGTTAGAGCTGCCATTAAAAAGGCTGATTGTCGGGGGGCTCGAAAAAGTTTACGAAATAGGCAGGGTTTTCCGTAACGAAGGCGTTAGCATTAAACATAACCCAGAATTCACCATGATGGAACTATATGAAGCGTATACTGATTATTATGGGATGATGGAATTAACAGAGTCGCTTATTAAATATATTGCTCAAAATGTCATTAAGAAAGAAAAGTTTTTCTACGGCGATGTAGAATTGGATTTTTCTAAACCTTTTGAAAAAATGACTATGCTGGAGTCGGTAAAAAAATACTCTGGTGTTGATTTTAACCAAATAGAAGATACAGAAAAGGCTAAAGTGCTGGCTAAAGAACATGGGCTGCACTTTGAAGCCCGGCATGAAAAGGGCGATATTTTAAATTTATTTTTTGAGCATTATGTTGAAGAAAAATTAGTCCAGCCAACTTTTATATTAGACCACCCTGTTGAGATTTCGCCATTAACCAAAAGGAAGCCGGATAACCCAGCGTATACGGAGCGGTTTGAATTATTTATTTGCGGTAGGGAGTACGCTAACGCATATTCCGAATTAAATGACCCAATTGACCAGCGCTTGCGTTTTAAACATCAAGAGTCGCTTAGGGCTAAGGGTGACGAAGAGGCAAATATGATAGACGAAGATTTTATTTTATCACTGGAATATGGGATGCCACCAACAGGGGGCCTTGGAATTGGTGTAGATAGGCTTGTCATGTTGCTTACAGATTCTTATTCGATAAGGGATATTTTATTTTTCCCTACAATGAAGCCCCTTTAATACCAACCGTTAAACTTTTGTATATACTATAAAAAAAGAAACAGTGGTTTTGCGTATTATGTAGCCACTGTTTTTTTGTATTATATGCTAGAGGTAAATATCAAAAATATATAGTTTTTCACCTATTATTTATGATATAATAATGATTTGTAATATATAATGCATTATGGCTTTGAAAAATATATTATATTTTATTAAAATAGGCGCCGCATAGCGTAGGCTTTTTAGAAATGGGTGCAGGCTGTTGGGGAGGGGATTTAAGCTTGGTTGATAAAAAGAAAATTGTGACAATGGCTAAACTTGCTGTTTATGACAAAAAATATTCATATAAAGATGATAAGGTTACAGAATATTTCAGGCATGATTATGTTTATAAGCAAAATAGCTGGGATAGGTTTTTTGTTGTACTTGGCGGGCTTATTATTTTATTATTTTTATATGGGCAGAGGGTTTTTTCAGATAGGCCCGATGCTTTGAAATTTGACTTTAATGGTGAGCTGCGTTTTATTATAATTTTTTTTGCAGTACTCCTTATTTTTTATACTTTTATAGGCAGCATAAAA
>JAITVM010000084.1 GCA_031285815.1 Clostridiales bacterium
TGAAGATACTAATCTGGATGATATGTTAAAATTGTACAAGGAAGGCATAAAGCTTTCGAAGTTCTGCTTTGACAAACTGAACAAGGCGGAAGAAGAAGTAATGTCCTTAACGAAAACACTGGATGGGTTTGAACTTTCAAGTTTTGAAGAGGTGTAATGGCTATGGAAAAAATTTTATTGGAGTACAGAAATTTAATAAATAAAGAGCTCGAAAAAAATATAGCCCCAGAGAAACCGGAGATTCTATTTGAGGCGATGAGGTATAGCGTTTTTGCCGGGGGCAAGAGGGCGCGCCCGTTATTTATGATGGCAGTTTGCGATTCACTTGGCGGCAATATTAAACAATGCTTGCCTTTTGCTGCGGCGATAGAGATGATACATACATACTCGCTTATCCATGACGATTTGCCGGCAATGGATAATGATGACTATAGGCGCGGTAAACTTACAAACCATAAAGTTTATGGTGAGGCAATGGCAATTTTGGCCGGCGATGCGCTTTTAAACCGGGCTTTTGAGATTATAGCGGAGGAATGCTGCAATAATTTAAATATAGGGAATATGTACGCATTCCGCTATTTAACCGTAGCTGCAGGGGCTTGCGGGATGATAGGTGGCCAGGCTGCGGATATTTTATCCGAAGGCCAGGATATTGATATGAGGGAGATTTTATTTATACATAAGAAAAAAACATCAGCTTTATTTTGTGCGGCGTTAAATATGGGGGCCGCATTAGCTGGTGCCGGTATAGACAAAATAAAAAGGATAACTGCATTAGGGGAGAAAATAGGGCTGGCTTTTCAGATTAGGGACGATATATTGGATATAACAAGCACACAAGAAATTTTAGGCAAGCCTGTAAATAGTGACATGAGGAATAAAAAGAATACTTATGTATCACTTTTTGGAATGGAAAAAACTAATGGGGATTATAAAATATTGTCTGCCCAAATTTATTCTGAAATAAAAAATATCTTTGGGGATAATAATATACTGTATTACTTGGTTTCAAAAATTCTTGACAGGGACAAATAAAAGCCCCGGTATTATTAATGTAGGCTTAAGTAATAATTATTTTGCTAAAAAAGAAAGGAACCATAAGGCTTGTTTGGGAGGAAAAATTTTTGACAGTTATTAATGAACTTGGTGCAAATAAAATTTTATGGGCCTCAATTTTTTCATGTTTCCTTGCGCAGTTTATAAAAGTGGCTATTGATATTATACGGTATAAGTCTTTAAATGTCGCACTCTTCATTAGCACAGGCGGAATGCCAAGCAGCCATAGCTCCCTTGTAACCACAATGGCGGCAATGATAGGTTTTGGGCAAGGCTTTGATTCACCTGTGTTTGCTTTGGCTGCAGTAATAAGCTTGGTTGTAATGTATGATGCGGCAGGTGTTAGAAGGGCGGCCGGTAAACAGGCAGAGGTATTAAACCTACTGCTTACTAAACTTGAAACTAATGGCGTGTTAATAGATAAAAAACTAAAAGAGCTTTTAGGGCATAGCCCTGTTGAAGTGGCTTGCGGCGCTTTGTTAGGGGTTGCGGTAGCTTTAGTATTCGATGGTTTATAAGGTATCAAGGCAATATAACTTTAAATCTGGGCCCGTATTGATGTTATGTCTGGGCCAGGGTCTAAAGTTATATTGTTTTAGGCGCTTTAAAATTAATTAACATTTTTATGTACAAATTGTAATTTATTTAGCGGCATAAATAACATGTTATACTAGTTTTGGTTTAAATTAATAATCCTTTTGTAATAATTTTCGTTTATACTTATGATGGCAAAAGATAATATAGATTGAAGGTGTTAAGGTGCTTTTGGAGAACATAAAAAAACCAATTGACTTGAAAAGATTATCGCTTAATGAATTAGAGGCTTTGTCGTATGAAATACGGCAATTTTTAATAAGCTCAGTTTCAGCTACAGGTGGGCATTTAGCATCAAACCTTGGCGTAGTGGAGTTAACAATCGCCTTGCATTATTGTTTTAAAGCACCAAAGGATAAAATTATATGGGATGTTGGGCACCAATCATATGTACATAAAATTTTAACAGGGCGCATGGATAAATTTAATACGCTTAGGCAATTTGGCGGTCTGTCAGGCTTCCCTAAGACTAATGAATCAAAGTACGATGTTTTTGATGTGGGGCATAGCTCAACGTCTATCTCGCTCGCTTTGGGTTTTGCTAAAGCCCGTGATTTGGCTAATGAGGATGATAAGGTTATAGCTGTTATTGGGGATGGCTCGATAACGAGCGGGATAGCCTTTGAGGCGCTTAATAATGCCGGCAGGTCAAATACAGACATGACCGTTGTATTAAATGATAATGATATGGCTATTAGCAGGAATGTTGGCGGCATAACTAAACATTTAAATGATATACGCTCTGCGCCAAGCTATATTAAAGTTAAAAAGAATATAAACGGGCTGTTGAACAAGGTCCCGGTCTTTGGCAGCAAAATAGGCAAAGGTGTTGAGTTTGTAAAGGACTCTTTTAAATATATGCTTGTGCCTGGCGTTTTATTTGATGAATTGGGTTTTACATATATCGGGCCAATAGATGGGCATAATATTTCTGAGCTCGTAAAAGTAACTAAGCAAATTAAAAACCTTAAAGGGCCAGTTTTGCTGCATGTAGTAACAAAAAAAGGGAAGGGCTATGATTTTGCGGAAAAAAATCCAGAACAGTTTCATGGCGTGCCGGCTTTTAATGCGGATACCGGCCTGGTTTCTACTGCGAAACCATGGGCAACATATACTGATATTTTTTCCAGGGTTCTTGTTGATGAAGCAAAAAAAGATAAAAAGATACTGGCAATAACGGCAGCAATGCCGACAGGCACAGGCCTTGGCTTGTTTGCTGAAGAGTTCCCTGATAGGTTTTTTGATGTTGGGATAGCTGAAGCCCATTCGGTTACATTTGCCGCCGCTTTAGCCAAAAAAGGCTTTACCCCGGTCGTAGCTATTTATTCGACTTTTTTGCAGCGCGCATATGATAGCATATTGCATGATGTGTGCTTACAAAATTTACATGTTGTTTTCGCTGTGGATAGGGCTGGGATAGTTGGCGAGGATGGTGAGACACATCAAGGGGTTTATGATATAGCGTTTTTATCGACTATACCTAATATGGTAATTTTAGCCCCAAAAAATAAATTCGAATTAGAGAAGATGCTTAAATTTGCATTTAATTTTGATGGGCCTATAGCCATTAGATACCCTAGGGGGAAAGCTTCAGGTGTATTAGAAGGGCATAATGCGGACATAGAATATGCTGCGCCTGAAATTATATTTGATGGGGAAGGTTTTGCAATTATTTCGGTTGGAGACATGATGGGCCCTTGTTATGAAGTATATAAAAAATTTACTGGGGCAGGGCATAAACCGGCGCTTGTCAATGCGAGGTTTATTAAACCGGTTGGGCAAGGGCTTGTTCGGTACCTAAATAAATTTAAAAAAATTTTTGTAGTTGAGAACCATTCATCAAACGGGTTTTTTAATAACCTTTTGGCAGAAGCCCGCAATAAAGAAATAATATCTTTTGCATTTCCGCAAAAATTCATTGAACATGGTAGCCAAAGCGCATTGTTTAAGAAATATGGGTTAGATACGGAAAGTATTTATAATTCCATTAATAATAATATCAAAAGGGTTGATTAAAATGGATTATGGGCGGTTAGATGTTTACGTGTCTGAGAAGTTTAGTGTTACCCGCCAAAAGGCTCAGCTTTACATAAAAGAAAACTGTGTTTTAGTAAACCAGGCGGCGGTTAAAAAGCCAAGCTATATTGTCAAAGAGGGTGACTCTGTTACATTAATAAAATTGAAATTTGATTTTGTTAGCCGCGGAGGGTATAAGCTATTAAAGGCAATAGAAGGCTTTGAGTTAGATTTAGAGGGGAAAACCTGTATAGATATTGGTGCCTCGGCTGGCGGGTTTACACATTGTATGTTGGATTTTGGGGCACAAAAAGTATTTGCCGTTGATGTAGGCCAGAACCAGCTGTCGCCTATTTTATTAAGCGACGAAAGGGTTGTTAATATTGAAAATGTAAATGTTAAACACCTTGACATGTTTAGGGGCGAAATAGAATTAGCGGACTTTATTACTGTTGACTTGTCTTTTATATCGCTAACCAAAACTGTGCCTATTATTAAAGGGTTTTTAAAAAGCGGGGGCTCTATCATATGCTTAATAAAACCTCAGTTCGAGGTTGGGCGGGTACATATTAAAAACGGTGTTGTAAGGGATAAAAAATTACATAAATCTGTTTTAGGCAATTTATTTGAATTCTTTGAACAGCAAAAGCTCTATGTTAATAATTGTACATATTCGCCGATAAAAGGGCAGTTAGGGAATATTGAATATTTAGTCGAGCTTATGAAATTACCGCCTAGCCAGATAGTTTTTTTTAATTTAGGCAATATAATTGATTCAGCTTTTAATGAACTATAAAATATATGCGGGCAATAAAAACCCCCTGCCGTAATAACTGGCTGGGGGCTTTTGTACACCGTTAAAAAAGTGCTATTTTGCTGTATATGCTTTAGCGGTGGCAATATTACTGATTTTGCTTTCAGTATTATACCTGTCAAACGCTGTAACAATGTAAGTATAGTCAGAACCTTCAGAAATGCTGGTATCAGAAAAATATTGTATTGTATCGCCATTATTGCGGATTATTTTAGCAATACAGGCAGGGTCGTTTATATATGGCGCAGAGGTACCAGCATTTTTATAAACCACAAAATAAGAGGAACCTTTATCATTGCTGCTAAATGTTACTAGGTTAGAATTATTTGGGCTACGGGTAGCTGAAATGATTTTGGGCTCTTTAGGTACCGCCTGGCTTGGGTTTTTAGTTTGTGGTACAAGGGCAGGGTATTTATATATTTCGGACTTTAATATATCTGCAAACCCTAAAGGGTTACTGATTAGTGAAGAATAGTTATAGAGTATGCTGCCGGATGTTTCCCTGTAGCTCCTGTCCCGCTTTAGCTGGTTAGGCAGCTCGTTTTTGTTTTTCCAGCCGGCCTGGCCGATTTTATACCCTGCATGGCCAATATACAATTGGACATCTGGGTATTTATTATTTAATTTTACCCAAAAATCAAAAACTTTTCCATAAGGGGTGTTTTTATTAGCTAATTCCCAATAAATCTGTGGCGCAATGTAGTCAATCCAGCCTTTTTCAGCCCAGAATGCCGTGTTGGCGTGTAAACTGTCGTAAGAGCTGACTGAAGAGTTGACATCTGCACCGTTAGGGTCATTAGCTGTAGAGCGCCAAATACCGAAAGGGCTTACCCCTACTTTTACATAAGGCTTTGCTGCTTTAACGTTTTCATATACCTCTTTAATAAATAAATCTATATTGTCACGGCGCCAAGCATTTTTATCTTCAAAACCACGGCTATATTTTTTATAGCTCCCATTATCGGGAAAAGCAGCGGACCCGGATGGGTAAGGGTAAAAATAATCGTCAAAATGTATGCCATCGATATCATAGTTAGTTACTACTTCCATAACAGAATCCACAACAAGCTTCCTGGCTTCGGGGATGCCGGGGTCGATATATTTTTTGCCATCATAATTTACGACATATCCGGGGTATTTGCTAACGACACTATCCTTAGAGAAAACTTTTGGTTTGGTGTCGTTTGTTACCCTAAACGGGTTGAACCAAGCGTGGAACTCAATATTTCTGTTGTGTGCTTCTTGCACCATAAATTCAAGTGGGTCGTAGCCTGGGCTTTTGCCTTGTGTACCTGTCAACACCTCTGACCAGGGGTTTAGGGAAGATTTATACAAGGCATCCGCAGTAGGCCTTATTTGAACAACAACAGAGTTCAAATTCATAGCCTTGACATTGTCCAAT
>JAITVM010000247.1 GCA_031285815.1 Clostridiales bacterium
GGGTTGGTAAAACCAGGGACGAATTTGTCTCAAACGTTAGCCATGAATTGAAAACGCCCCTAAGCTCTATGAAAATACTCTCTGACGCAATCCTAATTCAAGAAGATGTTGATACTGGCCTATATAAAGAATTCCTTCAAGACATAAATTCTGAAATTGACCGTATGACATATATTATAAACGACTTATTAAAAGTGGTTAAGCTTGACCAGGGCGAAACAGGGCTTAACATAGAGAACATAGACCTATATAAGATGGTTACTGATATTTTAAAAAGGCTTTTCCCTATAGCTGAGCAAAAGCAGATTAAAATTGTATTAAACGAGGTTAAACAAAAAATTTTAGCCGATGTGGATGAAGTAAAAATGACGCTCGCTATTTCGAACTTAATCGAAAACGCTATTAAATATACAAACCCGGAAGGCATTGTAAAAATATCTTTGGAACAAGACCATATGCATGCCTTTATTTCTGTACAAGATTCCGGTATTGGCATTAGTGAAAGCGACCAAACCAAAGTTTTTGACAGGTTTTATAGGGTTGACAAAACAAGGGATAGGGAAACAGGGGGCACGGGCCTCGGCCTTTCTATAACACATTCAACAATACTATTACACAACGGCAGCATTAAACTAACCAGCAAACCTGAAGAAGGCTCTACTTTCCTTATAAGGGTCCCCCTTCAGCATAGCCAGGCCAGCAAAACTTTTAAACCATGATAAATATAGCCAATTTAATAACAAGAAGGGGCCAGTGTTTTAAAATGCGTTGGCCGTATTAAATAGGAGGGGCATAATTGTGAATAGGGCCCAAAGGGTTGCCGCCCTGGCAATAATTTTAACAGTCTCCATTGCTACTATCATTACTTATAGCTATCTAAGGGGTTCTGAAGGGTATATACAAGTCAAATTTTATAATGTAAATAGCGAGAACTATTTTTTGGTTCAAGAAGAGCGTGGGGTTAAATACACAGAGGATACTGACGTTTTTATTAATTCGATTTTTCAAGAATCTAAAAAGCAGCCTAGAAACACAAATTTAGCCTCACCTTGGCCCCCCGGTATTGAGGTTGTAGAATCGGGCTTCTTAAACAGCAGCGATTATTATATAAGCTTTAGTGATAATTACAATAGTTTAGACTACGCCCAAGAAACCTTATTCCGGACATCCCTTGCAAAGACGCTTATTGATACACCAGAGTCCAAAGTAAAAAATGTTTATTTTTCAATTGGGCAAAAGCCTATCCCTGCCGGTTTGGGCACCGAAAATACAGCTTTTAACAAGGATAACTTGGCATTATGCCCACAGATTAGCCCACAAAGGTCCAGCGTAATAACCGTAACTTTGTATTTCATTGACCCAGCATCTAAAAAACTTGTACCTATCGAAAGAAATATAACAACTACAGGTGACCAAAATGACGGTAAATATGTCCTTGAAGAATTGATGAAAGGCCCTGGCGATATCCCTGGGCTCATGAAAATATTTGAAAGCAATGTTACGTTGAGGGATTTTTCCAGGCGGTCCAATACTTGCTATATTGAATTTAGCCCAGAGTTTAAAACAATGTTTTCGCCTGACCCAGAGATAGCAGAGTTACAGCTTTATGCTATAGTAAACAGCCTAACTTCTTTACAAGAGATTAAGCTTGTTAAGTTTTATATAAACGCCGATAGCCAAGTAAATATAGGCAATATAAGCAACCTAGACTTTAATGATACTTTTGAAGAAAATCAAAGTTTAGTTATTGAGTAGCCTTGTACCAGAATTAAAACTAGCGTGGCCCAAATTTTATCTTCCGGGTCCACGTTATACTAGGGCAAACCCGTTTGGCATAACCGTTTTTTAAGCCGGAAATGCGTTTAAACGCCTAATTTTCCGGCTTAAAAAAAGCGCCAAGCCAAACTGGAATGCTGTATCTACCATTGAGGTGTTTTATGGACAGGCCTTTTTTTATTATGGTTTTATTTTATATTGTTGGCATAGTTTCCGGAAGGTATATAGAAAGCTTTTCTTCCCTAGCAATTTTTACACTGCTGGTACTGGCGCTTTGTTACGCTGCATCGAATCATTTTAATAAAAAAATATCCGCCCTTATTTTTATATTTTTTCTTTTAGGGCTTGCCTTAACGCGCAATACTTTATTTAATAAAAACAAATACCTAGAAAGCACCCTTGGCATTGATGCCCAAATAACTGGTATTGTATTAGAAAGCCAGCCGCAGCCATATGGGGGCCATAAAATAATTTTAAAAGCGTTTGAAACCATACATAACGGCAATAAATATATGGGCAAGTATAAAATATCCGCAGATATACAATACGGAGCCGCCACCTCAGAAATATTAACTATTTATGGCAAACTTGAAGCCCTTGCCCTCCCAAGTAATTTAGGTAGCTATAATGAACAAATATATTTATTGTCTGATAGAATTAGGTATAAAATAAGGGCCTCTTCAACAGAATCACGCGGGGTTTCCCATGATTTTAATTACTGCCTTAGCAAAATAAGGTCCAAGGCAATAAGCATATATTCCCAAACGCTGCCGGAATCAGAATCAGCTATAATGCAATCAATGGTATTAGGGTTTGACGAAAACTTATCCGACGAAACATCCGAACTATATAAAACATCGGGTATCTACCATATATTAGCCATTTCAGGGTTACATATATTAATATTGTCAAACATTATTGCCTCTGCCCTAGGCCTTTTTTTAAGCAAGAAAAAAGCTGCTATAATAACCCTGGCTTTACTAGCCTTATATTGTGTTTTTACAGGCGCCAGCCCGTCAACGCTCCGGGCAGTAATTATGTTTTCTATCATTGCCTTCGGCAATTTAATTTACCGCGAACCAGATTTATTAACATCTTTGGCGCTTTCTGCTTTTATTATCCTGCTTCATAGCCCACTATACTTATTTAAAATAGGCTTCCAGTTATCTTTTTCCGCAGTCCTAGGTATAGGCCTTTTTAACGAGCCTGTAAAACGCATACTCTTTAAAACCCTAAAGATAAAAAATGATTACCTATCGGAGACCTTAAGTACAATGCTTTCAGTAAATTTAATTGTGTCCTACGCCTCTATGTTTTACTTTTACCGGTTTAACCCATATTTTATGTTTGCAAATTTTATTGTCCTGCCCACGGCTTCATTTATTTTAGCAGTTGGGGTATTAGCCTTAGCCATTGGGTTTATAAATATAAATATAGCAATATTCTTTTCGGGCGCCATATACTACCTCCTAAAGCTTTATGAAGCCATTTGTGCGCTTATATCAAATTTGCCGCTCTCCTCTATTCTAGTAGGCAGGCCCGGCATAATTGCAAGTATTATTTATTTTTTAGTACTAGTAATGATTTATTTATTTGAAAAGAAAAAAAAATTTGTTATAATATACACGTTTGTTTTTATTATTTTGGCCATACCCATTTCGTTATTAATGCCGAAGCACACAAAGGTAGCTATATTAGATGTGTCCCAAGGCGATTCATTTGTAATAAACAAAGGCAAAAAAACTTTTATAATTGATTGTGGCAACAGGCCAAATAACCTTTTAAACTATTTAGATTTTAATGGGATAAACACAATCGAGGCCGTTTTCTTATCACATACAGATTCGGACCATTCTGGGGCTATACCGCAGCTGGCCCAAAATAAAAAAATTAAAAATATATTTATGCCGAAAAGGGGCTATGAAGGTGACGAAGTACATGCCTTCCTATCAGAAAATATAGGCTTATACAACTATAAATTAAATTATTTAACGAGTGGCAATTCAGTAAGCTTTGAAGGTTTAAATTTTCAATGTGTCTCCCCAAAGGAAGAAAATATCCAAGATGCAAACGAAGGCTCTATGGCCATAAAATTTACCCACGGCAAAAACTCTTTTTTATTTACCGGAGATATGGGTTTTGAAAGCGAACAGTTGTTGCTACATGATAACATAGAGTCAGACGTTTTAAAAATATCGCACCATGGCTCAGCAACTTCATCCAGCAGCGAATTTTTAGAAAAGGTTAACCCTAAGCTATGCGTAATAA
>JAITVM010000266.1 GCA_031285815.1 Clostridiales bacterium
TAAACGGTTTGTATCAGATGTGGGTGCCCCTGTTTGCATAGCGGGCAGCGTGAATAGCTATCAAAGGCTTGATGAGTTAAAAGAGTTTGCACCCTGGGCTTTTACTATCGGGAGTGCATTTATTGAAAATAAATTTGAGGGTACAATTGGCAAGCAGATTGACCAGGTGTGCGAATACATGGGCAATTAACGGGGGGATGGGCGGAGTGATTAAGGAATTTTTCCCTTACGAATATTTAAATAGTATTTTTGACATAGACTATGCTAAACTTTACGATAAGGGCTACCGTGGGCTGATATTCGATATAGACAACACACTTGTGCATCATGGGGGCGACTCAACTGAGGAAGTAAACGCCCTTTTCAAAAAAGTACACAGCACCGGTTTTAAAACGGTTTTGTTGACTAATAATGACGAGGTGCGGGTACAAAGATTTATTAGGGGCATTGACACTTTATATATATGTGATGCGGACAAGCCGGATACAAGGAACTACTTAAAGGCGTTGAAGGTGATGGGGATAAATAAAGAAGAGGCAGTTTGTGTAGGTGACCAGATATTTACAGATATTTTGGGCGCTAACAGAAGCGGCATTGCTAGTATACTTGTAGATTTTATACGCAGTGGCAGTGAAAAGAAAATAGGCAAATTAAGGTACGCTGAAAAAATAATTATTAAATTATATCAAATGAGCAGGGCTTATAAAAGTAGGTTAGGGGATATTCAAGATATGCATAATAAGGGGCTGGTTGACTGATGTTTTGGAATAAAGATATGCTTTTCTGTGATATACACCCGATTTGCTATGCTATTTCAACGCAAAAAGAAATTTGCAGGCGCCACCTAAAGAATTTATTGGATGGCGAAAAGTATGCCCGGGGGTTCAATGCTGAAAAGTTGCCTAATATCATATCTAAACGCGAAATTATCCTTATAAAAAAAGGCGTGGGCGTTGACCCAGAGCTTCAGGAAAACAAGGCGGTAAACCTTAAAATTGCGTGTGGCAAATTAAACGGCATTACCATACATCCGGGCGAAGTATTTTCATTATGGATAACTCTGGGTAAAATCACTAAGCGGAGAGGGTATAAGGACGGCCGCGTATTAGTAAAAAACAGGGTGGAAGCGGGGCTTGGTGGCGGGCTATGCAATCTTGGAAACGTAATACATTGGCTAGTGCTCCATAGCCCATTGGATGTCACCGAATTTCACAGCCATTCAGATGCCCTTGACCCGGACCGTGGGAAGAGGGTGCTTTTTAATTCTGGGACGTCAGTCAGTTATAATTACATCGATTACAGGTTTAAAAACAATACAGGCCAGGATATTCAACTGCTTTTATGGTGCAGCTCAGAAAAACTACATGGGGAACTCCGGAGCGAAAGGTGTTTCCCCTACAGCTTTGAGCTTACTGAGGAGAACCACCACTTCCGCCAGGAGGGGGAAAAATATTACAGGGTCTCTCAAATTTACAAAAATACCATTGAGAAATCAACGGGGAATATAATAAATAAGAGCCTTGCCCTCGATAACCACTCTGAAGTTATGTACGATTATAGCCTTATTCCAAAAGAGATGGTTAGGTAAATATTTTTCGTATTAAATGGTTTTGCCCAGTATCTTCAATTAAATATATAAACCCAAAAAGAGCCCCGGAGGGCTTGCTTAACACTTTTTTGTTAGCATACAAAGTTCTTTGCCATCGCATATAATGCGGTTCATGTTTAATAAGCCCCATGCCCATTTTTTGGGGCATGGGGTTTTTCAGTTTTACTTGGCAAAGGCTCCATATGGTATCATAAGCGACGCAATCACCAACAGGGCGGCTGGCGGCACCCCGCGCGTTTTTTGCCGGCCACTAGAAGTGCTTGTTTTGCTCGCTTTTGGTGTAATAAATGAACTGCGCTATATGTGTGCCTGTTTGTAAATGGTGCTATTCACGCTTATTAAACCGGGCCCAATCAACTGTTTCATAATTACAATATACACGCTTTAACTCATCCCTAACCTCCATCAGTGCAAACCCAAGCAAGTTAGAGCCGCGCCAGTTTTGTGGAACAGAAGCTTCCACATTACTCTTTGAGTAGCCAATGCCCCATATTTTATCTAATGGGCTTGCTTCTACTAGAACCTTATCCCCTGTCGCGAGCAATATATCCCGCATATTTTTATTTTGTGAAAACTTAAGATAGTTTCCGTTCAATACAATAGAGTATCTTAATTTTAGCCATAGGGCCTCTTTGAAATTTTTCACCTTTCGCCCAAGGGCTTTTATTTGCTTAGGGTTGGGTGACGCCATAATCAATTGCTCAATTTCTTTATCTTCAAATAACCGGGCTTTTTCCGCCATCATATATTGTTCAGCGCAAGTATATTGGTAGGTTCCACTTTGAAAAGCGGAATACTGCCATTGGCTAAAGCAACACTCCGGCTCCTGTGCGGCGTCTCCGGCTTGCCAAAAGAATATGGACTCAAGAGGCTCGCGGTGGGCTATCAGCCATTCTTTTGAATACTTTGGATTTCCGTTTTCACTCCAAAGGCCTACGCCGTGGTTCCCTATCCCATCTTCATAGTATCCGCCGCCCCAAACCTTGGGGGGCGGGAACATCTCGGCATACCGCTTTCGGTCATTTTCAGGCAAGGTGTTAAGCCAATCGTACAATTCATATTTATAGCCTTCCCCGTAGCCCATGCGCCACCCGATACTAAAGGGATGAATGTGAGGATATATTAACCATAAGGGTGGCATGGGGTTATCTATAGTGAATGTGCTTTCCATTTGCATACCCCTTTCTTAGCCCAACATAGCAATTCGCATAGTGAATGAAATATGAGATCTGTTTATCCGCCTTATCCCACAAAGGCGTACAAAAAAATCTTCTCTCCAAATTATAGCGGAGATAAGTGGGCCTTTCCCAGTTTAACGGACAGAAAAAATAGCAAAAAAACTAATAAAACAAAATAAATTAAGCAGTATTTTAGATAGAAGGCATAGAGATTAAAGATTCAAAACCGTTTGGGTCACCCCATGCAAAACTAATGTGGGAAAAGTGTGTTAAAAACAAAAAAACTTGCAAACT
>JAITVM010000051.1 GCA_031285815.1 Clostridiales bacterium
CCATGAATGTATATATTTCGCTTGGGGTAGCCGCTGACCTTAGTAAATACCCAAAATCAGGCATATATAAACCATCCGCCCCGCTTAAAACAGGGCCACAAACCTATGAGTATTTAAACGTTAGCAACTACGCCAAAGACCGCAGCTATTCACCGGAAGGTTATAGTTCATTGACCATCTCGCTTCCCGGGGATACTTATGAGTATTGGAAAGCCCTAAAAGATAATGGGCTTTATGATGAGGAGAAACAAAAACTTAGTTCCAAAATAATCACAGCCCTTTCAGAATTTATGCCAGAAATAAAAGGCAATGTTGAAGTTTGTGACGTAGCTACGCCAATCACCTATGAACGTTTCTGCGGAAACTGGAAAGGCTCATGGATGACTGAAATTAATCAAGACAACTTCGACATGGCCCCATACCCAAATTTTATTGAAGGGATGGAAAGCCTATATTTCGCCGGGCAGAGGATGATGCCTCCGGGCGGGTTGCCAATCGCGCTTATTACAGGGAGGGCGGCCGTAGAAAAGCTCTGCGAGGATACCGGTTTTGAGTTTGTCACAGAAGGGTTTGGAAGGACATTTGAGATAAATATATAGATGCGCGCAACAAAAAGCCCAACAGCATAGCTAATGAAAGTTAGTCTGCCTGTTTGGGCTTTTCTATTTTGCCTTAATAAATTTAATTTTAGTTGTTTTTTTGCGGTTCTTGTAGTAATATGTATTATATGGGAAAATAAATTCCAAAATTTTCAGGACAGTTTATAAACATGGCATAATATATATCATGCTTGGAGGGGTTTTATGCATACAAACAAATTTATCGCCCACACCCGAAACGATAACGAAACACAGACGCTACTCGACCATTTAAAAGGTACTGCTTCCATCGCCCAAAAAAATGCTTCTGCTTGGGGTGGGGATTTTGCATATTGTTGTGGGTTAGCCCACGACCTCGGCAAATATTCCAAAGCATTTCAAGACCGTATCCGTGGGGGCAAGAAACGTGTTGACCATTCAACAGCCGGGGCATATGAGCTATGCCTTGATAAATCTAAACTAAGCATGATCGCGGCATATTGTATAATGGGGCACCATAGCGGGATGCCAAACGGCGGCTCCGCAAAACAAGAGGCAAATATGGTTGGGCAATCTACCCTCCATGGGCGCCTAAAACGTAACCCCGAAGAATACCGGCAATACAAAACTGAACTGAGCCTTCCTAAACTTAGCCTGCCAGAGATATCTAAGAGTTGGGTTGACGGCTTTGATGCCGCATTTTTTACACGCATGGTTTTTTCTGCGCTTGTTGATGCAGACAGGCTTGATACAGAATATTTTTGTAACTATGGCAATGAGCCCCGTGGCGGCTTTTCCACAATTGCAAAACTATCTGAAAAGTTATCCACATATACAGAAAAATTTCTCAACAAAACAGGTAAAACGGATACCCTCAACATGGTAAGGAACGAACTGCTTAAAGATTGCCTTTTTGCAGCAAATTCAAACCCAGGCCTATTTAAACTAACAGCCCCAACCGGGAGCGGAAAAACTATTTCAAGCCTGGCATTCGCCCTAAAACATGCTGCATTAAATGGGTTGAAGCGTATTATATACATAATTCCATATAACTCAATCATTGAGCAAAACGCGGCCGTCTTTGAAGAGGCCCTGGGCAAAGAAAACGTACTACGCCACAACAGTGACACCCAATATGATGATGAAGATGAAGAATCTAAAAATAAAATGTTCTCGGTTGAAAATTGGGATTACCCAATAATCGTAACAAGCAGTGTACAATTTTTCGAATCCCTTTTTTCTAACAAACCCTCTAGATGCCGAAAATTATTCAATATTGCAGAAAGTGTTTTAATTTTTGACGAGGCGCAAATGATACCTGCCCCATTTTTACGCCCCTGTTTACATGCAATCAATACATTAGTTTCACAATATGGCTGTTCTGCTGTTTTAGCCACAGCCACGCAATCTGCAACTGATAGATATTTTAAAACAGTTAACCCTATTGAAATATCCAAAAACCCTATGGAAACTTTCGCCTCACTGCGCCGCACAGTTATAGAAGAAATTGAAGGGAAGTTAACTGATGAAAGCTTGGTGGGACGCCTACTAGGGTATGGAAGCGCCTTATGTATTGTAAACACAAGGCTACATGCACAAGAATTATTTAAAAAATTAAAATCTATAGAACCCGAAGGCTCATTCCATTTATCAACAACCATGTACCCGCAGCATAGGAAACGCATATTAGATGAAATCCGTGATAGGCTTAAAAACAACTTAACTTGCCGTTTAATTAGTACAAGCCTCGTTGAAGCAGGCGTCGACCTAGATTTTGAAACTGTATTCCGCGAAGAAGCCGGCCTTGATAGCGTGATCCAAGCGGCTGGCCGCTGCAACCGCGAGGGGAAACAAGAAACTAGCTGTTCCATTACCTATGTTTTCTCGTCTGCAGAATACAAGCCGCCGCGTTTAATCGAACCTAATATTAGCGCTTATAGATATGTAGCAAGAAAATATAAAGATTTTTCGGTGCTTGACGCTATCCAGGAATATTTCGGGCATTTATTTTATATAATCGGCGATGATAGCCTGGACTCCAAAAATATCATTAGCATGTTTAATAACGGTGCCAAATATATGTCATTCCCGTTTGAAGATGTTGAAAAGGCTTTCAAATTAATAGATGACGCCTCCCAGCAGGTTATTTATTTTTTGGGCGGCCAGCCGGAACTGGAGTCACGGTTGCGGGCAAATGAGCGGAGCCGGGAATTGTTCCGTTTAATTGGGCCCTATGGCATAAATTTATACCAATGGGATGTAAAAAAATTATCCGAAATTGGCGCTATCGAACGTTTAGATGAATCGGTTATATTGTTATCACAAATTTATTATGACGATGAAACCGGCGTTTCCTTGTCCCCGGAAGGCGGCTTGGCTTGTTTCATTTAAAATATTAATTTAAATATAAGAAGGAGGGATACACTTGGCATATGGGTTCAAAGTAGAAATTCGTGGGGCTTACGCGCTTTTTTCCCGCCCCGAGCTAAAAGTAGAGAGGGTTAGTTACGAAGTTATAACACCCAGCGCCGCTAGGGGGATAACGGAGGCGGTAATGTGGAAACCTGCGATAAAATATGTTATTGATGAAATCGCCGTTTGCTCTGAGATTAAATTTGAAAACATACGGAGAAACGAAGTAAGTTCCATAGCCAACACCTTGGAGCCAAAATCTTCTACATTCAGCAGGCAGCAGCGTGCCTCGCTGGTTTTAAAAGATGTTTGTTATTTGGTTTCCGCCCATTTTGAGATGACCAGCCAGGCAGGGGAAAATGATAACGAAGGCAAATTTGCAGAAATGATCCGGCGCCGTTTAGAAAAAGGGCAAAACTTTCATACCCCTTATTTAGGCACAAGGGAATTTCCGGCTGAAGTCCGCCTTGTTGACGAAAACAGCAAAGCCCCGGAGCCTATCAATGAAACACGCCCACTTGGCATTATGCTCTACGATATGGAATATATCACAGAGAAAAATAAGAAAGGCGAAACAGTTGTAAAAGAATTTATACCAACATATTTCATGGCTGATTTAAAAAATGGCGTTATTGATTTAAGAAATGTGGAGGTGATGAGGTGATCATCACAGCTTTAGTCAAGCGTTATGAAGATAATATGGAAATCCCGGTGGGGTGGCAAAAGCGTGACGCTACATTCGCTTTGGAAATTTCTGAAACAGGTGAGATTTTAGATTTTGTACCATTAGGGGGCCAAAGCGGCAAAAAACGTGGAAGCCTTGCATTAATACTGCCATCCATCGGCTCTGGCCGTACTGGTATATTAGCCTACCAAACAGCTTATTTCCTATGTGACGAGGGTAGCTATATACTTGGGATTGACCCAAAAAAATTTGAATCGTCAAAAAAATTGCACCATAGGTTACTCGAAAATATAGATACCCCTGCAGCTAATGCAATAAAAGCCTATTTTAATGAACCACCTATTTTGCCTCCGGAAAAAAGCGGGAACAAAGAGTATACCCAAGCCAAATATGTTTTCTCTTTTGACGGTAAAATTATTGATTATGAGGCCGGCAGTGAAATAAGTGGGCGCTGGGATAATGAGCAAAAAAATAAAGCTACCGGTAAACTGGAACGCTGCCTTGTAACGGGGCAGCATGATGAAATAATTAAACTGCATTATAAAATCCCTTTGCGCGGGGTTACTATGAACGCACAGCCACTTATCAGCATAAATAACCAAAAAAGTTTCCGCTCTTATGGCTCTAAAGACAATGACCCGCCTGCAATGATGGGCCAATATGCCGCCTTCGCTTATTCGGCCGCCCTAAGTTCATTGTTAGAAAATAATAAGCACCATAAATTTATTGGCAGCGATACTTTGCTTTATTGGGCGGAAAAAGGCGGAGAGGCTGAGGAAGGGCTTTTTAGTGATTTACTCGACCCTCCTAAAATAGATGATGAGGCTGAACTTGATGAATGGGCAAAAAGGGCTTCTGCAGGTGATTATGTATCCGGTTATAACCCGGAATGCAGGTTCCATTTACTATGCCTATCACCAAACGCCGCACGTATGAGCGTCCGTTTCTTCCTTATGGACAAATTTGGCGTATTGGCCAGCAATATAAAAAAACATTATGAACGGCTTGAAATTATTAACGATGGCCGTAACCCATTCACTATGCTGCCGCTGTGGCTGCTACTTAGCGAAACAACAATAAAACAAAAGGCTGCCGATGCCAACCCATTATTGGGCACACAGCTTTTAAATAGCATTTTAAAAAACACGCCCTACCCATTTACATTGTACAACGCAATCCTAACCCGCATACGGGCAGGCGGGGCAATCAATCAAGCAAAGGTAGCCATTATAAAAGCAACCTTAATAAAAAATTTTAGCAAAAGCGAGGTAATAACAGTGGCCTTAAATGAAAAATCTGAAAACACGCCTTATGTGCTGGGGAGGCTATTTTCCGTTTTGGAAATGCTTCAAGATAGGGCAAATGGTTCATCAACAATAAGGGAGCGTTATTTTACAAGCGCATGCTCTAACCCAAGTTCTATTTTCCCAACCTTGCTGAACCTTTCGATCCACCATTCGGCAAAACTAGATAACCCAATTTTCTTTGAAAAACTTAAATCTGAGCTTATATCAAGGCTGGGTGGCGAGGACCCATTTCCCGCAGCACTTAGCTTGGATGACCAAGGTAGGTTTATTGTAGGTTATTACCACCAAAGGCAATTTTTCTTTACAAAAAAAGAAGTTCCTAAAGAAACCACTATAGAGGAGGCTCCTGAAAATGAATAATAACTATGAGGAAGCAATAAAAAACCGGTATGAATTTATATTGTTGTATGACGTAACAAACGGAAACCCAAACGGCGACCCCGACGCGGGTAATTTGCCAAGGATAGACCCAGAAACTGGCCACGGTATCGTGACTGATGTTTGTATTAAAAGAAAAATACGCAATTACGTGGAGCTTTTAAAGGGTGATAACAAAGAATTTGATATTTATATTAGGCAAGGCGCCGTTTTAAAAGTTCAGGACAAGATAGGGGCCGAAAACATAAAAGATAAAAAAGATAAGGCAAAAAATAGCCTTTTATTTCGGGAAACTATGTGTAAAAGATTTTATGATATAAGGGCTTTTGGGGCCGTTATGACAACAGCGATGGATGATGAAAGGCTTTTAAATGTAGCCGGCCAAGTCCGCGGCCCGGTTCAGATAGCTTTTGGCAGAAGCATTGACCCAATAATGCCACGCGAAATTACTATTACCCGTGTTACGGTTACTAATGAAAAAGATGCTGAACGCAAAAGTAACGAAATGGGTAGAAAATCATTAATACCATATGCGCTCTACCGCCAAGAAGGTTATATTTCTGCAAACCTAGCCAGGGCAGTTACCGGTTTTTCAGAAGAAGATTTAGGGCTCTTTTGGGAATCGCTCATACATATGTTCGATGAGGATAGGAGCGCAGCACGTGGGCAAATGGTACTAAGGGAGCTTATCATCTTTAAACACGAAAACCCACTTGGAAATGCCCCGGCACATAAGTTATTTGGCAGGGTCAAAATATCTCGTAAAGAAGGGGTTATTGTATCCCGAAACTATTCTGATTATGAAGTTTCTGTTGACACAGAAGGGTTGCCGGAAGGTGTTACTTTGGATTGGAAATACAAGGACAATGTATGAAGAAGATGATTGCTTATTAATTTCCGGAATACAACATTTTTCTTTTTGCCGGAGGCAGTGGGCCCTTATACACATAGAACCCTTATGGGCTGAAAACGAACTTACTATTTCCGGAGAAATAATGCATAGCCGTGTACACAACCCACATGGAAAAGAAAAACGTGGCAGTTTAATTATAAGCAAGGGCTTGCTTAGATTATGGGCTACGTGTGCAGAACAGCGTCTTCGAATGTGAATTAAATTCCGGCCAATTATTAATCGTCAAAGAGCGTTTACTAAACATAATCAATATTGAACAAGATAGCCTCAGGTTCTATATATTAGGGGATAACACCAGGAAAAAAGTAGAACATTTTGGGGTTAAGCCTTCTACTGATTTAAAGGGGCCACTTATAGTTTAAACCTTATTTAATAGCTTAGGATGATAAAAATCTTCGTCCGCATTGTATATAAATCCTGATTCTTTCAAAAACCACTATAATTTATATGGAAACACCGGCTTATTTGTGTCTCAAAAATCTGTATATATTTTTTTACAAAACAAAGGCTGTATCGCTACGGTTTTATCTTACCGTTTTGATACAGCCTATTATTATTGGATCAAATATGGCTTACTATATTGAAATTTTAAAGTATCATAATCGAATTGATGTTTTAGTAAATCGGCTTCATTTTTTAACAGCTGCACCTTAAGCTGCTGGACTTCATAAATAGTAGATTGCCCAGCCTCAAAGCTAGTTACGGCTTTGTTATAATTGTTTTTGTTAAGCTGATAGTCCACCTCTAACTGGCGGCGCTGCTCTTCCAATTGCTTTAGTGAATTATAGGTTTTATAAACATTTTGGGTAAATTTATTTTCGGTATCTAAATGTTTACGTTTGACACGGTTTAGTTCATTTTCATTTTGAATCTCTGATTCACCGATTAATTCATCATAAGTATCAACAACATATTCCGCATACTCTATTTCACGTTGTTCCATAATATAATCCGGGTCTTTTTCCAGCTGGATAGCGATATGCCTATCTACGGCATTATCGATTGGTGTATATTTAACATCATAATCAATAAAAAGGTCAGTATTTTTTGAGAAGCTCAAAAACATATTCAAGGTTTCCCTAGCGTTCTTAACCGTGATTTCTGTTGCGGCTTTTTGGGATTCATATTGCCTCAGCTGCTCTTTTGCTTGGTTAAGGTTAAAATCAGACTCCATGCCCAATTGGTTTTTAATAGTCATATTCTTAACGTTAATTTTTTCTAATTCTATATTTTCTTCCAATACCCTTAAATCTAATTCCGCTGTCATTATATTAGATAAATGCGACCTATAAGTTAATTCGGCGGCATCTTGTAATTTAGTTTTATTCTCTTCTAAATTATCCTCTTCAATTTCCAACTGTTTTATTTGGCGTTTAGCCTGGATTTCGCCTACGGTATTATTTGAATAATACGCCTCTAATTCAGCTTCCTCTGCCTGTTCCAAATTTTCTTCTATCAAATCTCTGCTATCTTCTAAATTTTTAATACTGCTGTTATTGGCGATGGCAGTATCTAAGCCTTGTTTATAGGTGAATACCCGGGTGTCGCTATTTACCCTATCTTTAAGGTTAACGATGCTTAGCTCTGTACGCCCGGTCTCGACGACGATTGTCCTGGTTTTTTCTACCCAGCTTACAGAAAAACCAAAGGTTTGGCAAACAAACCGAGCCGGCACATAAAAAATTCTATCTTCACGTATTGCTTTGGTTGGCAATTTTAATTTTTGCTGATTTATTGTAACATCGTCTGACCCGACCGACATTACCATGCTTTTTTTACCATCCGATAGCGTTACAGTATTGCTCTGGTCAGAATATTTTATAGAAACGCCGATATTTTTAGCAAGCTGAAGGACATTCATCATTAAATTATCTTCTACAACTATAGATTCGGCTTCTAAGTCCTGGAGCACGCCGTCAATTTTCATTTTCATGCTTGGTGCTGCGTATAATGGCTGAGCCAGCAAAACACCGGATAGTGCAAATGCCGCTGCTGCTTTTGTAAATATATTTTTTTTCACATTTTACCTCCTCGTTACATAATAAAGTTGTAATTATATATCGGCATTGATATTATGGTCCCACTTCCCCAAAATTTTATAACTCTCAGTAGATTTAAAAAAGCCCCTTTTTCAAGGGGCCTTGATTTATTTATTTTATTTATTCAGCAACTTCGTCAGTAGCATCAGCTGCTGCTGTTTCTAAAAGTTGTGCATTGTAGATAGCAGTATTTGTTGCTTCATCCCACTCTACAGGAACGCCGAGGGCATTACCTAATTGACGGAATGGTAAGAAAGACCTGTTATCTTTAATTTCAGCAGCTACTTTTACAGGAGGCACGTCTGGGCTGTACATAGTTGTAGTTGCGCCGCCTATAGTAATTTGGTCAGAACCAATCTTAAGTTGGACTGTTCCGTTAGGGCCGCCTAAAATAGTTACTGTCCTAGCTTCTGGATCCCAAAGAACTGATTCGTCAGAAAGACCGAAAGCTTGAGATACGAACCTTACAGGAACCATTGTAGAGTTAGTTGTAGAAATATAAGCTGCAGTATCCATTTGTAATGTTTGAGATGCACTATCCCTACCAATTACAACTTCGTTAGAACCGATTGTTACCCTTACAACGTTAGAGAACAAGCTGGAAGAGTTTGTAGCGGAAGTAATAACGTTAAGATAATCTGCGCCGATACCTTTAACTGAGAACAATGGGTGGAAAGATTTAATAGTAGAAACATCTTCTACGTTGCCATAGTAGTTTGCTGCTACTGCAGTACCGCCAACAACAACTTTATAAGGTTGTTTGTTAGATTCTGGTACTGTACGGTCAATCTTAACATACATGTTCGAGAATTTAATAGAAGCAGGTTTGTTGTTAGAAGCCCTTTCAATTACGAATTTAAGGAGGCCTTCTTCAACAGATGGTTTAGAAATAGTCATGTTAGAATCAGTGTTGATTTCTGTAACAAAATCAGGTGCGAAAGCTATACGGTCAGAACCAGTGATTTCGTCATCAAGAGTCAATACAACTTCTTTATCTTTTGGTAACATGCCTTTATCAGTTTCAGTAACAGTTACGTCAGCAACTTTTTGCCATTGGTAACCAATTTTTACGTCTGTAACTGAAGTTTTAACTGTGATTGGGCTAACGGCTGTAGCTATTTTAACAGGAGCAACTTCTTCAAGAAGGTCGTTGCCTGTTACGCCTAACATAATGTCGCCTTCCCAGCCAGATTCAACAGATACCCAAGTTTGCATTTTGAAGAAAGCTGTTTCGTCTCTTTGGATTTCAACGTCTGTAATCCTTAACCTATTTGCATTAAGTTGTACATAGTCTACTTTTGTATTAGATAATGGATATTCGCCATCTAAATCATAATTATTATGAGTATGGTCAAGATTATCTTCATCAGTTATTTTAACTTGCATAAATTTAACGCCATCTGGAAGTGTGAACTCAGATTCCCTAAGTGCCCACCAAGAAGCTGTTACATTTTCAGAGAAGCTAATATCAGCAGTTTTGTGGTCTTTGTTAAAAGCAGTAGCGCTACTTACATAACTAGCTGCAGAATCGTTATCGAGACCCCTGTTTACATAAGCATCGTTTAACCTACCGTTAACAAGTTTAGTTACAGCAGATGTAGTTTTAAGCTCGAT
>JAITVM010000052.1 GCA_031285815.1 Clostridiales bacterium
AAGTTCCTCCGGCGAAGCGTCAGAGGCTAACATAGCCTGTATCTTCTCACCTTCGGCGTTTAATATATGCGAAATTGCAGTTTCCTGCAATGCAACAGACTGGATTAAATCTGTAATTGCTTCATATCTACTACCGGTTCCGGTAGTAATTTTAGGTATTCCCATATAGGGCACCTCCTGTTAAAATTTTTTGTCAGCAAAGATTTATTAAATTGCCGCCGCCTTAAAATATCCCCAATAAAATAGTTCTTGCCGGGCGTGTTATTTCAAGGCTCATTTATATACTATTCAAATCTTGTTCGGAAGGTTCCAAAAAACATTCTACCTAGTATGTATGGGGTTCCTGGGGTTATTTGATTTTAAAGGGTAGATAAAGGCCGGTAGAATTTGTGAAGAAATTAAAACAATTTGGGAAATGTTCCGGCGGGAATATGATAATTTCAAAGAGAATGCATAGTTAAGGGCCTTGTGAGAAAAATTACTCACAAAGCCCCTGAAAAAGACAAGCTATCTGGTTCATCCAGCCAAACTATAGTTTGATAAGTCATTTATTGTATATAGAGTTATTGTTTGAAGTTGAACATACGGTATTTTATACATATCCCCTGTATACATATCAAAAGCTATTTCATAGATACCTTCTAATCCAGAAAGGATATAATACCTTGAAACTATTCTTTTAACCTTCATATTTTGGATAGAATTCTCATAGGTTGATTGAGTTTCATTATCAGGCTTAATATTTGCCGAAAAAACTTGATAAGATTCTGTCATTATTGTTTTAGTCTGTTCAATTGCTTGTTGATTAGAATATTTTTTTTGAATAACATTGTTTTTATCGTCTATAGTGACTTGAGGTATCTTTGTTATTAGCCCTAAATTGTTCTCATTGTTATTATCATAATAACCAACATCCGCACCGAAATTTTCTGAAATGAATCTAATCGGTACATATGTCCTTTCATGATAAATCGTTGGTGCAACATCTATAACTTTAGGGCTTTGATTTATTTTTACATTTTTATTTCCAATACCCATTTCAATCTTAATATTATCTTTATCTATAGTGACTAATCTAGATTTATCATCCCAACCTACTTGTGCACCCATTACTTCCGAGACAACCCTTACCGGAACCAAAATTCTATCATTTTGCGTTATGATATCTGCCCCATCAATAATATATCCATCGACAAATAATATCCTATAATTTTTATTTACATCTTCTATCGGGCCATTCGTACCATATTTGATTGAGCCAATTCCTTCAATTCGATCAAACGTGGCCATAACCCCATCTATATTCGTTTTCTCCATAACTTTTGCACAAACATTTTTTGTAAGTGTTATATAAAGCAACACTAATACCACTATAATTTTTTTATTCATTTCAAACCTATATACCTTCCTTAATCATCATATTCTATATCTGATTTCAAAATTGTACCAGTAACAGCATCTATTTCGTACTCATATTCCATCTGGCCATTTTTAAATTCTACTTCGTAAATCATTTTTCCGTCTTCCTTGTCAAGCTCTACCTTAATTTTATTTATTTGCTGGGCGGTAAGCCCGCCATTTGATAATGCTATTGATTTAGCCTTCTCTTCCCCTATATAGCCGGCCGGGTTAATTATTTGTTGTTGTGCTTGTGAAGAATTGTTTTTATTTGAATTATTTTTTTTATCTTGGTCAACTTCAAGGATTTGCCCGCTTATTGCATCTATTTCATATTCATATTCTGTATTGTTGTAATAAAATTCTATATCGTAATCAACACGCCCGTCGTCATAATCCAGCTTTGTTTTTGTTAAAACAATTTGAGCACCCGGCACGCCGGAATGGGCAATAGCAATTAATTTAGCCTTTTCTTCCCCAATATAATTATTTGCATTATTGTTTACCAAATAAGGGGTGTTTGATGTATTTATTGAATTAGCCTGGATTGAATAATACTCTATTTCCCTATCAAATTTAATTATATTGCCATTTAGTGCCCCAATTTCATAATCATGCTCTGTATCGCCGTTATAAAACTCAATATCATAAACAACCTGGCCATCTTCATAATCTAAATGTGTTTTTATAAAAGTAGCCTGGCTATCTAAAACACCAGAATGGGCCAATGCTATAGACTTAGCCTCTTCTTCGCTGATATATTTAGCGGCGGCTGTTGAAATTGTGTTACTGTTGGGGATTTTGTAGTATTCAATGTCCTTATCGGATTCACGGATATATCCGCTGGTTGCATCTATTTCATAATCATACTCTATATTGCCGCCATAAAACTCCACATCGTAAATAATATAGCCATCGTCATGGTCTAATTGGGTTTTTAAAAAAGAAATATTAGCTTCAGATACCCCTGCATGTGCTAGGGCAATAGATTTTGCCTTAGCTTCGCCAATATATTGCCCAGAATTGGTTTGAGAAGCAAATACATTGCCTGAAATTGTAATTATTAAGACAACTGTTACAATACTAAATACAGTAACCCATTTATTCTTTTTGTTAGCATCCATAATTGATGCAAGCCTTTTTTTCATACTATTGACACCTCCATAGAAAAAAGTTGATAAAGCAAGCCTGGCATTTTTATTTCTGTGCCCTGCAAAGCTAATAATTGTTTCACCGTAGCGTTTACGGCCATTGCTATCCCATCCAGAAACAACGCTGCTGTCACATGATGCTTCACAATCTGCCCGTATTGCCTTTGCCATATAGAAGACTAACGGATTAAACCAGTGAACTGCAGAAGCACACAGTACAAGTAGGTTTACCCATAAATCTAGGCGCTTATAGTGAGTTAATTCATGTTTAAAAATATATTTTATTTCTTCAGGGGAAAATTGTCTTTTAGGTAGAACAATAGTAGGCTTAAAGAAGCCTATCAGCATCGGGCTCAAAACAAATTCGCTAGATAATATTTTTATATCCCTATTCCTAATGCCCATATCCTCATATAATTCATATATAACAGAAGAGCTTTGGGCATCGCCTACTTTTACGCCCCATCTTTTTATAACTTTAGCAAACTTTATATATGACCGGATATGAAAAACAAAAATACTTACTGCCCCTATCATCCATAAAACGAATGCACCATTTACCACTAAAAAATTTAAAAAATTATATTCCTGGGGGGAAGGGTTATTGGTACCTGTGTATCCTAAGGGCACATTTGACAAGGCCGCCGGTTTTTCATCACCCTCCTTATAGCTTATAGTATTATTTACCGTGTTAAACACTTCGGGAGGCTTTATTTCCATAAGTGGGGTTTGGATATTTGCCCTAAATGGGATTAATAGCCCAGCTAATATTATCAGCCATATATAATAACGGCGGCTTGGTGAAATTCTATCCGCTAATAATTCATTTATAATTAATAAAAACAATATAGGTATGGACATGCTGAGCGATAGCTTTATCAATCCTGCTAAAAATAAACCCATGGCCTAAACCCCCCTTTCATCCAGCCATCTATGCAAATCTTCTATCTCTTTGTCTGATAAGTTTTTGCCATCATATAGTGTATTTACTAAACTATATATGGAACTGCCGTGCAAACGGTCAAAAAAATTACCTGTCTCAGCCTGTAAATATTCACCCCGTGAAATTATAGGGTAGTATGTCCGTTCCTTGCCAAGCTTTTCACTATAAAGAAAACCCTTATCAATTAGGCGGACCAAAAGTGTTAGGACCGTTTGGGGTTTCCAAGTATTATCCGAACCTAAACAAGCAATAATTTGATTGGTAGACATAGGTGGTTCCTTATTCCAGATTATTTTCATTATTTCAAACTCCGCATCTGGTATCCTTTTAATTTGTTTCACCCAATCGCCACCTTATATTCTACATTAGTCGTTATTAATATTCTACTAAAGTAGTTTATAAAAGTCAATATCTACATGACAGCCTTTTATGGAAATTAATTTTCAAAAAAATAAAACCTGCATACCATAAAATATGGTTATATAGGTTTTATTTTTATCTATCTTGCTGCCTTTAGGCGAAACACACTAACCAAGTTCCTCATAACATCGGCCTGGCTTGATAGCTCTTCAGAAGCCGAGGCCGTCTCTTCTGAGGTTGCAGAATTATCCTGTACTACTTTAGTGATTTGAGAAACACCTGTCGTAATCATGTTTATCGATTCGGCCTGTTCGTTCGAGGCTTTCGCAATTTCCGTAATAATTAATGAAACTTTAGTTACCCCGTCCATAATAGAGTTAAGTGCCTCTGCTGTTGTCCCGGCAATTTTAGTCCCTTCATTAACTTGGTTTACGGATTCTTCAATTAGCCCGGTAGTCTCCCCGGCAGATTGTTGGCTTCTGCCTGCCAAGCTACGCACTTCCTCCGCCACAACCGCAAAACCTTTTCCGTGCTCGCCGGCCCTGGCCGCTTCAACCGCAGCGTTTAGCGCTAATAAATTAGTTTGGAAAGCTATGTCGTCAATAACTTTAATAATTTTTGCTATATTGCTAGATGAATTATTAATGTCATTCATAGACGCAAGCATTTCCTGCATATTCTGATTCCCTTTTTGCGCATTATTTTTAGAGTCAATAGCCAAGCTTTCAGCATTTTTAGCTTCTTGGGCGTTTCTAATTGTACTTTCGTTAACAGATGTAATTGTCGCATTTAACTCTTGTATTGAAGAAGCCTGTTCGCTGGCGCCTTGAGCGAGCACCATACTGCTTTCAGATATTTGCCTAGCGCCAGAAGCTACCTGGTCCGCTGCAGTAAGCACATCAGATATTATAGTGTTAAACTTATCGATGATATTATTTATTGCAAACTTAATATCTGCGAACTTACCTATATATTCCCTAGTTATTGATTGGTCTAGATTATCTTCGTTAGCTATAGCGCCCAAGACATTTGAAATTTCATTTATATAGGAAGCTATATTGGTGACCGTATTATTAATCGCATTCTTAATCAATAAGAAATCGCCCTTATAGTCCCCTTTTACTTTATTATCAAAATTGCCGTCCGCAACATACCCTAAGATTTCCATAGCCTCATAAATAGGTGATGCGATAGTTTCAAGCAGCTGGTTCAAGCTAGAAACCATATCTGCCCATCCACCTTTAAATTTTTCGGCATCAGCACGGCTTTGGAGCTTACCATCTGAAGCATCTTTAATTAGGCCGTTTATTTCTTCAGAGATAATTTTAAAATTAGCCCTCATTGTATCTATACATTCATTCATAATAACTTTATTTCCTGGTAGCTTAGGCATGTCCGCGTTAAAATTACCACTACTTAATTCAGACATACATGCGATAAAATCAAATGTTTCATTTAATATTGACCTCGTCATGTTATTAATGCTTTCCGCAACAGTCTTATAGCTTCCGGAAAAAAGGGAGCCTTCAATTGAAGCATCTGTATCCCCCTCTCCAAATCTTGCCGCCATCTTGTCAATCTCATTAATTAGCAATAGGATAGTATCTATCAATTTATATACAGTAAGTGTTAACTGCCCTACTTCATCATTGGCAGCTTCTACCCTATCAATATTTAAATTACCTTCAGCAACGCTATTAGATGCTTCTACTAAGCGTTTAATAGGCTTGGTTATTGTGTTTGCAATCCACAAAATAAATATGAAGGAAAGAATAAAAAGTGCGGCTAATATTACTGGGATAATACTAATTATCTTATTCGAGTCTGTAGTAGCAGTATTTGATAATGATTTAACTGTACCAATTATCACATCGAGCAGCTTGTCAGCAGACTCTGAAAGTGATGCCGTAACAGAAACCTTGTCGTCCTGAAGCTTACTTGCCGCATCAAAATTGCCTTTCTGCACCAGCCCTATCATCGGTGTTAATAATTCTGCTTTATAAGTACCCATGCTTCCTTTTACAACGTTTGCCTTCCCTATCCGTTCGGCTTTTTGTTCTTCGGTAAGAGTATTATCATCAGTAAATGAGCCCACATAAGTATTCAGGTTGTTTTCAGCATTACTAAATATCTGGCTTGCCTCGTCAATTGTTTCATTTGCACCGGCATTGTCGCCACGGGAAAGATGGTAAAGTGAATACATAACCAGCCTACGCGCATCTAATATATCTGCTTTAACAGAATGGATTAGCGTAAGCCTATTCACTGGTGAGCCTATTATATAATTATATTCGTTATCCAATGACTTCATTTGATAGATATTAAATATGTTTGTTAACAGCATAATAAGCATTACCGCACCAAAACTTGTTAATAATTTTGTACTAAGCTTTAAATTGTAAAAAATTTTCATAATGTCTGCGTTGCTTAAAGTATATAAACCTAAATGCCAAACATAATATTCGGATTATAGCATTATATTTATAACCTTATACAACTATTCCTCCTTCTAAAAATTAATAAATTTCTTGTAAAATTTTGTAACTCTGAACCATCAATTTGAACATCACATGAAAATCTCAGCCTGTTAGTTATTATACAAGAATCATATGTCGAATATTAGACGCAAATCGGCTATTATTGTAGATTGTCAAATAGTTGCTTAATGAAATATTATCAGAATATATTATTTGCTGAAATTTAAATAATACTCATTTAGTTATAATTAGAAAACTCTACGGGCCGTTTATTGAATTTAACAAAATTATAAATTATGCTTAGGGTAGCAAGCTTACATTTGTACAAAGCTTATTTTTTATATCTTATGAAAGGCTGATTATTTTGAAAGATAAAAAAACAAAGAAAGAGCTTATTGAGAAATATAAAGAACGCCAAGTTGTAGGCGGGGTTTATATTATTAGAAATAAAATTAATAATAAAGTTTTATTGGATGCCGCCACAGACCTTCAGGCCAGCAAAAACCGGTTTGAATTCTCTAAACAAATAGGCGTTTGTACTAATTTGAAATTACAAAAAGATTGGAATGAATTTGGCAGCAGCCAATTCGTTTTTGAAGTATTAGAAGAATTAGAGAAAGGGAAAACCCAAACAGCTTCAGAATTTCTTGATGATATCAGTGTGCTAAAGGATATGTGGTTAGATAAAATTTCAGAAAGTGATTTTTAGTGACATGCTCTCACCACCTAAGAAACTGTTTAGAATCTATCACAACAGGAAAAAAAGAGTTATAATAAGTAGAAAAAGGAAGAAATAACAAATGCATAAGTACCCGAGTGACATAAGTCGTGAAGAATTTGAATTAGTCAGAGGAGTGCTGAAAAGCGCGCGAAAAACAACAAAACCACGCAAAGTTGACCTATATGATATATTTTGCGCAGTGCTGTATATAGTAAAGGGTGGCACCCAATGGCGCATGCTACCAAAAGATTTCCCCAAGTGTCAAACTGTTTACTTCTACTTTCAAATATGGACAAAAACTAATGATTCAGGATTTTCCATACTAGAAAGTGCGCTTAAAAAAATTGATTGGTCTCGTTCGTGAACAAGGTTTACGATTCAGCAAAACGAGTTTCTGTATCGTTGACGCACAAAGCGTCCAAAATTCAAGTTCTGCAGAAGAAAAAGGTTATGACGCCGGGAAAAA
>JAITVM010000081.1 GCA_031285815.1 Clostridiales bacterium
AATTAAGCTCAAAGCTCCTAATGTCCATATTAGCTGTGCCCACAGAAGTTATTAAGCCATCGACCATCAAAAGCTTTGAATGGATAAAGCCATTTTTATATTGGTAGCATTTAACCCCAGCCCCCAATAGCTGCCCCAAGTATGACAAGCTAGCGCCATAAACAAAAAAATGGTCCGGGTTGCCGGGTATAATTATACGTACATCTATACCGGCCAAGGATTGTATGCGCAACGCCTCAAGGATACTTTCGTCAGGCACAAAATAAGGTGTTTCAATATAAATCGATTTTTCCGCTTCATTTATCATTTTAAAATAAGAATATTTTATGTTCGCCCAAGTAGTATCTGGCCCGGAACTAATTATTTGCATCTTCATACCGGTTTTTAATGGCGCGTGCTGTTTAAAATAACGTATAGACAATGTAAGCTTATCATCAGAGCAGAAATTCCAGTCCATAATAAAGCGCAGCTCCAGCTGGGACACAGCACTGCCTTTTATCCGGATATGCGTATCCTTCCAATTGCCAAAACGTTTTACCTTGCCCAAGTATTCGTCGCCTATATTAAACCCGCCTATGTAACCTTTTTTGCCGTCAATCACGCAAAGCTTCCGGTGGTCCCGGTAATTAATCCGGGCCAAAAATGGCGGCAAAAAAATACCCAGCTTTCCGCCCGCTTTAATAAGCGGTTTAAAAATCCGCTTGGGCGTAAAGTTGCACCCCATCCCGTCGATAATAAGCTTAACCTCAACACCCCTGGCCGCGGCTAAAGCCAAGGCGCTAATTATCTGCCTGCCTAAGCCGTCGTTCCTTAATATATAATATTCCATATGGATAAATTCATTGGCAGAGGCAATATCGCCAAGCAGCTGCTCAAATTTTTTGTTGCCGTCAAAATAAACATCAATTTCATTATTTGTAGTTAAAATACCGTCACCGGATATATAGTTTAAATAAATCAAGTCATTCAATTTTTCTGTCCCTGGGATATTTAAAATATTCCGCATTGAAAGCCGGCTTATCTGATTTTCAGACGAAGATTCATCGTTGCTATAAAAACTTAATTTTAGATATTCATTAAACAACCATTCATCGCTTTTATTTTTATCCGAAAACACAAGGTGTTTCCTGCCATCAAAACCGATAGCTAAGTATAGGAAAAACCCAAAGTATGGTATGAAAAATAAAACCAGTATCCAAGCCAAGGTCTCACTTGAATTTTTCCGCTCATAAAAAATAATAAGTACAGAAAACAGGATATTCACAATATACAGCATTTCTAAAAATCCACTGAGCATATCGGAATCCAAAAATAACACGCCCCAATCTAAAATTAAACAGGTACTAACTTGCCCCAAGCCAGGCTACCATATACATATTATAACAGATTATCTTCATAGGAAAGTATTTTTTTATAGCAATACTAAATCATTTTATTTTGTATGGGTTTAGTATAAATAATCAAAATACTATTTTAATATTTCTTGTTTGATGATAAAATATGTAAAGGATAGAAAAGGGGAGATCGAATTGGGACTTACAGAAATTCTACTTATATTGGTTATTGTAGTTGGTATAGTTGCCGTAGTTTTTTATTACCTAAACAGGTGGGCTTCAAAAAGGATGGTTGCACACGAGGATATCATTGCAAAGTCTAAACAAACGGTATCTATCTTTGTAATCGATAAAAAAAGGGACCGGCCACAAAATGCAAACCTGCCCAAACAGGTTATGGCTCAGCTTCCCAAAGTTTATAAGTTTATGAAGGCCAACTTAGTTAAAGCCAAAATAGGCCCGCAGATTCATACGCTTATGTGTGATAAAAAAGTTTATAACACCATCCCTGTCAAAAAAACAATTAAGGTAGATTTAGCCGGCCTTTATATCGTATCCGTTAAAGGGGTGAAGACAGAAGAAGAGGTTAAAAAAATAAGGAAAGAAAAAAAAGAAAAAGAGAAGCTTGAAAAAAAGGAATTGGCAAAAGCAGAAAAACTAAAAAAATAAGGTAGGGGATTTTATGCGCATAGCTATAGGTTGTATGAGGATTTCCAGTTTAACAAAACCCGAAATCGATAAATTAATTAAAACTGCCATGGGCTGTGGTATTAATTATTTTGACCACGCTGATATTTATGGCGGCGACGGCAAATGTGAAGAGCTCTTTGGCGAAGTATATGACGGCAAACGTGAAGACATTATTATACAGACAAAATGCGGTATCAGAAAAGGCTTCTTCGATTTTTCAAAAGAACATATACTAACCGCTGTAGATGCAAGCTTAAAACGCCTCAAAACCGATTATATTGATACATTGCTGCTCCATAGGCCAGATACCCTTATGGAGCCATCTGAAATAGCCGAGGCTTTTGATTATCTATGTGCTTCCGGCAAGGTAAGAAAATTTGGCGTAAGTAATATGAACCCAACTCAAATAGAATTTTTGCAAAGAAATTTAGGCAACCATAAAATAATTGCAAACCAGCTTCAATTAAGCGTAATGTTTACCGGTATGGTTGGTGCCGGGCTTAATGTTAATATGAAAATAGAAAGCTCGGTTAACCGTGACGGCGGCATATTGGAATACTGCCGGATGAACGGCATTACAATTCAAGCCTGGTCGCCTTTCCAATACGGTTATTTTGAAGGCGTATTTTTGGACAACCCAAAATTCCCTGAGGTAAACAAAGTTATTGGCCGTATTGCTGCCGAAAAAAATGTTGCAAATACTGCTATAGCAACTGCTTGGATATTACGCCACCCAGCAAAGATGGAAGTTATCTTAGGTACAACTAACCCTGGCCGCGTTACAGATATTTCGAAAGCGCTTGATGTAGAATTATCGCGCAAGGAATGGTATGAAATCTATTTAGCCGCTGGAAATGAGTTGCCATAAAATATGAAAATAATAAAAAACATAGCTATTTTAAGCCCTGATAAAGTAATACTTAATAATGTTAACGATGCGTTAGACATTATGGCTTCTATATACAGCAGCCATAATTTATCAAAGGCAATCATATATTTAGAGGCAATAAACCCAGACCTGTTTGAATTAAAAAATGGCATCTTGGGCGAGATACTTCAAAAATATGTTACCTATAAATTCAAAGTTGGGTTTATTGGCGATTTTTCTAAATTTAACTCAAAAAGCCTTAATGCTTTCATTTTAGAATCAAATAAAGGGGATAATTTTTTCTTTACCGGCGGTTTAGATTCTGCCGTAGATAAGTTATCGAAACCCTAAAAACCATGGCTATTAATTTAAGTGCTTATATTTCATAAAACCTGGCCGAAAATTCCACGTTTGGTACCCTACCGCGTGAAATTTCCGGCCTTAAATATTTGCCCCTATAAAGTATAAGCCCATTTACCGGCTCAGGCCGCATTTTTTTGCCGCTTCCGAAACAGCCCCCGCCACTGCGTTTGTAACCCGCGGGTCAAATAATGGCGGCAAAATATAACCCGGCGACAGCTCCTCATCTGAAACAAGCCCAGCTAATGCGTAAGCGGCAGCTATTTTCATTTCATCATTTATATCCTTGGCGCGGGCGTCAAGGGCACCCCTAAATACCCCCGGGAAGGCCAGCGCATTATTGATTTGGTTTGGAAAATCGCTACGCCCTGTCCCAACCACAACAGCGCCCGCTTCTAATGCTAAACCGGGCATAATTTCCGGTGTGGGGTTAGCCATCGGAAATAATATAGGCCCATTAGCCATTTTCCTTACCATACTTTGTGTTAAAATGCCCGGCGCAGATACACCGATAAATACATCAGCCCCTTCAACTGCTTCGGAGATGCCGCCTTTCTTCCTATTTAAATTTGTTTTTTCCGCCAGCAATTCTAAATCCGGCGTAAGCCCCTTGCGCCCGCCATAAATAATACCGTCAATATCGCATATAATAGCATCCTTTAACCCAACAGCCAATAAAAGTTTTAATATGGCAACCCCTGCCGCCCCAGCACCGCTTATTGCAAGCCTAACCTTAGCAATATCTTTTTTTGTGGCTTTAAGTGCATTTATTAAAGCTGCCAGCGTGACTATAGCAGTCCCATGCTGGTCGTCATGAAAAACCGGTATATCGCATTTACCTTTTAATTTCCCCTCAATTTCAAAACAGCGCGGGGCCGAAATATCTTCTAAATTTATCCCGCCAAAGCTGCCCGCTAATAACGCAATTGTGTTTACAATCTCATCAACATCTTTAGAGCGTATGCACAAAGGGATAGCGTCTACGCCCCCAAAAGCTTTAAACAGCGCACATTTGCCTTCCATAACAGGCATCGCCGCCTCGGGGCCTATATCCCCAAGCCCCAAAACCGCTGTCCCGTCTGTAACTACTGCCACAGTATTCCACCGGTTAGTTAATTCAAAGCCCTTGTTTTTATCTTTTTGGATCTCTAAGCATGGCGCCGCTACCCCCGGCGTATATGCAAGGGACAGGTCATTTTTTGTTGAAAGTGGGATTTTTGGCAAAACACCAATCTTGCCCCTCCATTTATAATGCAGGTTTAATGATTCTTTAGCATAATCCATTTCATAAGCCTCCTAGCAAAATATTTCTTTATTCTACTATACAGCAGCTAATTTGAATAGTACTGGCCAATGCGCTAAAATTAAAAATACATTTAAGCCTTAATTGCCCTGTTTAATGTTATGCTATTTCTGAGGTGGTTTAATGAAAATCAATCGCCTTTTTGAGTATATCTTTTAATGAATAAAAAAAGTATGGCAGCCGGGGAACTGGCCCAGCATTTTGTTCAGCTAAAATAAAAAAACCGGAAAGTACTAATAAAAAAAGTACTTGCCGGTTTTTTATATAACTCCTACTCATACCTAAGCGCTTCAATCGGGTCCAGCTTAGCCGCTTTGCTTGCCGGGTAATACCCAAAAAATATACCGATAAGCATAGAAAACAAAACCGCTATTATAATAATGCCAATAGACGGGGAGGCCGGGAATTTTAATAGCGCCGCGCCCGCATACCCGAGCCCCAAGCCGCCAATAATTCCGATAATGCCGCCTATAGCGCATATGATTACGGCTTCTATAATAAATTGGACACGTATATAGCTACTACGGGCCCCAAGGGCTTTCCGCGTACCTATTTCCCTGGTCCGTTCTGTAACAGATACCAGCATTATATTCATAACGCCTATGCCGCCAACCAAAAGCGAAATTGCTGCAATAACAGATATAGCGGTTTGGATTGTCCCCAGCATTGTTGACATAGTCTCTAATGCGTCCTGCATACTAACAACGCCAATTTCAAATTTAGTGTTGTTCTCATAATAAGTATTAAAAAAATCTTCCGTCTTCTTTGTAAAATTGTCTACATCAATATCCGGTTTCATCATAACTGTAAAAGATGAATGCCCCGCATCTGAAGATGTAACCATTTGGCCGGTGCTGACCGGTATATAAAGGTCAGTCCGGATATCCCGCTCATTTCTTCCAGCCATAGCCGCCATAGCATTTTCTACATATTCATAAATGCCGACTATCGTTAGCACTATGGCCTGGTTTGACACATTTACCCTAAGCTCTTGCCCAAGGGGGTTAACACCTGCCCTAAACATATTTTCTACAAGTTTATTTGATACTACCGCAACATACCGTTTAGCCAAAACATCTTTATCAGTTATGTTCCGGCCAAGCATCATCTTAACATTGTTAGCCGGGATATAGCCTTCATTTACTGCATTTACAGAAACCCGGGCTGAAAGCCTCCCATCTTTAGCTTCACCTGAACCAAGGCTGGTCATGGTACTAACCGCATCTATGCTGCTGCCATAAAGGCGCGAATAATTTTCAATCATTTCCCCGCTAATCAAATCAGACTCTGCCATAGTTGGGCCTGAGTCAGTCCGGATACCCACTTGCCCGGCTTTCTCCTGAACAATTACATAAATATTTGTAGCGCCCATGCCCTGCATTTGGTCTGTGACTGAGTTTGTAAGCGAATTGCCCACAGTAACAATGCCAATAACAGAGGATATGCCGATTATTATCCCGAGCATAGTCAGGAGCGCACGCATCTTATTTGCCCTAAGGCCGGCTACTGCAAGGGCTATATTTTCAAATAAAAACATTTAGTTCACTCCAGTTTAAAATCCACACAGTGGCTTTGAAAAAATTTAAACCAACAAATTTGAAGGGGGGCTTTATTCAGTAGCCCCTCCTGTAGGCGTAGCAGCCCCTTCTGCACTAGTGCTGGCTTCTGCCTCAAACATTGAATCATTTACTAAAACCTCTTGCCCATTAACTATATTATAGGGGTCATTGACAATAACCATACCCTCATCCAATTTATCCGACAAGGCTTCAACATAAAAATCGGTTTCCATCCCGGTTTCTATAGGGATTTCGGTTGCCACATGCCTCCCCGGGCCGGTTGCGGATTCTTCTAAA
>JAITVM010000117.1 GCA_031285815.1 Clostridiales bacterium
GCAAACATGCCTTTTTTTAAAGGGTATGAACAGCCAACCGAAAAATCCCAACCTGATACAATTGCTGCAATCTTGCCTTCAGATGATTTGGACCATGATTATAAAAAACTAAAAGAGGCTGGGGTACAGTTTTTAGGCGAGCCACAATTTGTGGAAGATTGGGGGATGCGCTGCACTTACTTTCGGGATCCCGACGGTAATTTATTTGAACTTAATGACGCCGGCGGAATATAAAATTATGGTTTCATTTTTGTGAATTTATTCAAATTCAAAGTTTTAATGATATAATGATATAAACTTGAGTCAAACTTTTACGGAAAGGGGCAAAAAATTTGAAAATCTGCAATTCGGAAATTATGAAAAAGATAAAATTGCTTGACCAGCAAAAAGCTAATTTGATACTTGAAGAAAGGCGGATACGGGAAGTTACCTACCAGACAGAAAAAGATAAGATTGATTATAATTATTCGTTTTCTGATACAAGGAATAAAATATCTGAAATTGATAGTGAAACCAGAAAATTAAAACACCTATTAAACTACTCAAATGCATTTACTGTTGTGGAAGGGTTTAATATGACAATAGGCGAATGCCTGATTTACATGGCTCAATTAAATAATGAGAAATATATTTTAGAGGAGATGTCCAATATCCCTCAAACTTCTAGGCATTCGACGGTTAATGGCGTAATTGAGTATACTGAATTAAATTATGACAGGGCCGAGTGCCAAGAAAAACTGTTTAATTTAAACGAAGAGCTCGCAAAGTTACAAATAGCCATAGATAGGGCAAATTTAACAAATTTAATTGACATAGGGTGACCCATGCCCCTTACAGTTCCAAACCTTCCTGTAGCTAGTTAAGCTTTTATTGGTTATTGTTTGTGTGATTATCCGATTATCCATCCAGGTTATTGTTTATTGTTTATGAAACCTCATCGATAGTGGATTTATCCACAATTTTTTTGGGATTGTATAAAAACTTGCTTCAAGGCAACAGAAGTATGGGTTATACGTTGCTACCTTAAAATAATGCGCCAATAGAAAACCTCAGAAACTATTTTTTGAATAGAATCTGAGGTTCTAATTTTTTAATTATATTTCTTTTTTATCATTTCCTTCTATGTCAACCCCTACAGCTTTTCCAGCTGCTTTCGCGGTCAAATCCAGCATCTTTGGCCCTAGCCACCCGGCGCACCCACAAATAAGGCCAATCCAATCCACTGATAAATTAAAATTCCTTGCCAACATTAACGCCATCATCCCTGCAAAACCGCTTATAAACAATTCTGACAAAACCTTTCCGCGCTTCAAATGCTTTGTGCCCCCCATATTGAGCAGCCGGGCCAAACCCCCGGCAACTGCAAGTAATACCGCGGTTATTGTCTGCCATATCTTCTCTGTATCCATAATGTTTTCAAGCCCTTCCTTTTTAAATACCACACCATTACAGGCCATTGCCATTATAAAAAAGCAGGCTTATTAAAATATTATGCCCTATTGCCTGGAGCCACTTTATTGTGATAATTATACAACAACTGTACAGCTTGTTCCCTCGTAATACTGCCCCTTGGGTTTGAGCCGTCTGTTACGCTATTTCTTTCCCCCCATTCCCAGGCAGGGGCTGCCCAATTAGAAGGCGCAACCGGGATATTTAATTTTTTTCCGCTTACCGCCTCTGCTATAGCCAAGCATATGGCATCAAATTTGCTATTATAAATATTAACGTCAGCAACAGAATCCACAAAGCATACTTCGATTAATATAGCCGGCATCTTTGTACTATTTAAAAACATTAAGCTTTTATTTATCTTGCCCCCACGGTTAATTAAACCGGACGCCCCTGCAACTGCATTTGACACTTTATCAGCCAAGCCTTTACTGTCATAATAAAAAACTTCAGTACCTACAGGGTTATTGGTTGGCTTAAAAGCATTAAAATGTACAGAAATATCTAAATTCCGCGCCTGGGCATTATGAAAACCCACTATTGCATTTAAATTTTGTTGCTGGTTCTGGCTAATATCATCATTAAATTCTGTAACAATATTGCCTAGCTGCCGCAGGTACCCCGCAACTTTTGAGGCAACCCTCCGCGATTCTGTAACTTCGTTAAGTATGCCAATAGCCCCAGGTACATATTTGCCATGCCCTGATGATATAACAATTTTCATTTCAAGCCCCCTATTTTCTATTTTCTTCTATTTAATACTTCTTACTTAAAAACTGGTTGCCAAACGAGTATAATCCGCTGGCGGACAGGCCATAAATTAATCCATTTAGCACCATCCTTGAGCCAGTTATTTCACCCGAAAAAAATATGCCTGCCAAAACCCCCAGTATTAGCCCGAACGCTATAGATATTGTAGGGCACCATTTTTTATTTTCTATTATTATTGGCATTTGTTTTAACGCTTGAGTTAAAGCAACAATAACCGCAATAATTACTGTTGGTTCAATTATCTCTGGCAAACTCATAACCATCCACCTTTTAACAGTTATTTTTTAGGCATGTAAAAGAACAAAGTATTTGGGGGCCACTGGGCTTATATTCTAACAGGCCAAATCTGTTTGTCTTGCCCTATCAGTGTACACTAAATAATTTTTCATTAACATGGGCAAAATACAAAATATATTGTCCATAATCTATACTCATGGCTAATTCTGATGCCGTACTATCAATCCCATTCTATTTTCCCGCATGCTTGACCCAGCCGAAATTATTTGCCGTTAAGTCTGAGCCATATGGTACTACCAGCTGTATTGTTTGGGCTTCGGTGATTGGAGTTTCCTTAAATAATGGATTACATCGTAATTAAAATACAGGGTTGATAAATTGCCGCCTTCAAAAGCCAGGGGCCCATAATTAGCCCCGGCCTTTGCAGCGCCTCGTGGCGCAAATTATAAATTACCTTATCGCCCTTTATTTCACATACATCATTACATAGCGTTGAGTTTTGGTATGCCAAGGTTATTTCTGCAGAGGTAAACTTGGAATAATCCACCTCTGTTGCCCCGTCCGTAATATGGAACTCAAAAACAACAGAATTTTGGTTGTTTTGGTTGATTGCAACATTGCCCCTAGTTTTCGTTGGCTCCTGTAAATCCAAATAAAAAACCCTGTTTATCATCTTACTTGCCAACCCCCAATAATAATATTAGTAATTAGCACAATAAAATAACTTTTCAATCCTTATCAAAAATTCTCAAATCTGCCGTCAAATCAGTATTCCAAGCCAAAAACCTTATCAATCTTTTTTAAAACTAAAGTGGGAAAAAATCGGGAACTTCCCGCCGCGTAGCCGGTTAATTACAAAAACAAAAAACAGCCCCTACAATAAGGGCTTAAATTTTTAGGGCATAATCCCAATTTTCTTTGACTTCTGCGTGCCCGGGAAATTTTCCTTAACTGCCGCTTCGATTGCGGCACGGATGGTCTCCCGGTCAAACGTAATCTTATATTTTTGCAATTGGCTTCCGACCGCTTCCAAGGCATACTCAAGCTTATCTTCAATCGCTTTTGTCGCTCCAAGCTGTTCGGCAGCGTATACCGCCACGGCTACAATATCCTGCAACATTTTCCAATGTTTTTCGGAGATTTGCGCCCGAATCATCGGGTACAGATATATTGTTATCAAAAATATTGCAAGCCCGGAAAAGTTTATAATTAATCTTGTTATGTCCATTATTTAGCCCCCTTAGTCAGTATTGGTATTTTCGTGCCGGCATCATATCCGACGTTGTACCCCAAAAGCGGGGCAATCTCGCGCAAGTTAACGATATTATATCCTTCTTCAAGTTTGCCGGTCACTTCAACGATTTTTCCGTCAATTTTCATTTTGATTTTTTCCACTTTTGGTTTCGCTCCCTCTGCCTTTAGATAAGTAATATTATTGTCTTTAAACCAGTGTGTAAATTTAGAGCCGCTGATTATTTTGCCCTTGGCGATAGCCCCCTGCCGGGCGCCAACGCCCATAGCTCAACACTGACAAAACTAAAAAAGCCAGCAACTAATGTTGTTGGCTCGCTCCCGGTTTTTACAAAAATATATAAAATAGACACGCTAAAGGCGATTATCAAAATCAGTATTAGCGTAACAACCGCTTTGCTGTACCGCATGCCAGCCCCCACCCCCACAGTTGTTAATCATTCGCCTCCCGCGGCAAAGTCCGCATCTCGTTTCGCAGGGTTTCGGCGGTGCCGTTACCGCCCAAATTGGCATACTCGTTATAGAGCGCATCTATCATTTCAAGCGCATAAACTGGGCAGTTCCCTTTTTCTCGGTAATGATTGCAAATCCCGATAATGCGGTCTTTGAGCAGAGCCTTAACCCCGTCCTTAATTGCCCGCTGCTGTTGCCATATATACCGGCAAAACGTTGTAAATCCGCCCGCCATTAGCCCCATGGCAAACTGTAACCAGTATTTTGCAATAAAGTCTATCATGCTTAAGCCCCCTTGTTGTTATCCTTGATGTTTAACCCAGCCGAAGCTGCTTGCCGTTGTGTCAGCGTCGTATGGTACTACCATCTGTATGGTTTGCGGCTCTGTGATGCTAACCTCTTTAAATGGTGGGAAAATGTCAAAATTATTGCTGG
>JAITVM010000148.1 GCA_031285815.1 Clostridiales bacterium
GAAATAGATTTCAAAACTTTTTCTGATATAGCAAAAGAATACGGTGCTATGCTTATGGTTGACATGGCCCATATTGCTGGGCTAGTGGCTACTGGCCACCACATGAGCCCTGTACCGTATGCAGATGTAGTAACATCCACAACCCATAAAACTTTAAGGGGGCCAAGGGGTGGGCTAATACTTTGCAAAGAAGAATATGCCAAAGCAATTGATAAGGCGGTTTTCCCAGGGACACAGGGCGGCCCGCTAATGCATATAATCGCGGCAAAAGCCGTTTGCTTTAAAGAGGCGCTTGACCCGGCGTTTAAGGGGTATTCGGCGCAAGTAATCAAAAATGCAAAGGCACTGTCAGAAACACTTATTAAAAATGGCTTCAATTTGGTTTCCGGCGGGACAGATAACCATTTAATGCTTGTTGATTTGACTAATATGGATACGACGGGAAAATTGGCGGAACAATTGCTTGATGAAGTGAGGGTTACATGCAATAAAAATGCTGTGCCATTTGATACCCGGTCACCATTTGTTACGTCAGGGGTTAGGCTGGGCACGGCTGCAATGACTACACGTGGGCTTAAAGAGGGTGATATGGTTTCTATTGGTGAAATAATATCGCTTGTTATAAAAGATTTTGAAAAAAATAAAGTTGAAGCTTTGGATAGGGTAGAGAAGATTATAAAAAAATACCCATTATATGTATAATAATTTATATATAGAAAAAACTTACCGCGTGTGTGAAATTATTTATATATAGAAGGGTTAACCGGTTGGCATTTTTAAAGCCTAAAAGCTGCGGCTTTAGTTAAGGAGGGGTTTATGAAAAAAATTTTAATATTAGTTATAGCTATTAGTTTATTATCAACAACAGTAGCATGTGCCGAAGGCCCTGGTGGGGTTATAGCAGAGAGTGCAATTTTAATGGATTATGAAAACAACCGGGTTTTATGGGGTAAAGGGCCCGATGAAAAATTAGCGGTTGCCAGCACAACAAAAATCCTTACCGCGGTTGTAGCAATCGAAAACCAGGATTTAGAATCTGATGTAACTATATCTGAGAATGTTGTTAATATGGATTATTCAAGCATGGATCTTGAGGTTGGCGAGAAAATAAAACTAAAATATTTGTTATATGCCCTTTTACTTGAATCTTGTAACGACGCAGCTGTAGCTATAGCCGAACATGTTTCGGGTAGTGAAAGCCAGTTTGCGGCATTAATGAACGAAAAAGCTAAAGGGCTTGGCGCAGTAAACTCTAATTTTGTTACAGCGAGCGGCCTTGATATTTTAGTAGACCATTATTCAACGGCCAGGGACATGGCACTTATTACTTCTTACGCTATGAAAAACCCAACATTTAGGGAGGTTTTTAGTACTAAAGAATATGCCTTTTCAAGCAGTGTTAAAGCATACTATTTCGAAAACCAAAATATTATGCTTGAGCAATATGTAGAATGTGTAGGCGGGAAGACAGGCTATACTTATAAAGCTAGGCATTCATATGTTGGGGTTTTTGATGCTTATGGTAAAAAATTTGTTTGTGTTGTTTTACGGTCGTCGGAAGATGGGAAATGGTCTGATGCCAGCAAAATTATAGAATATGCTTTTAAGAATTATGAAATAAGGGAAATTTATGCGCCTGAGTTTGTTTCCGGCGGTAATGTTATAAAATTTGAAGAGCCATTTTATTTGCTTTTAAATGAAGGCGAATATAAAAATATTTTAATAAGCTATGACGAAAGTAGCCAAGTAATAAAATTTTCAGTGGGCGGCCATACTATTTATGAAGAAAAAGCGCCTGTGCCACAAGAAGTTTTAAAACAGGCGGTTGTTGAAAAGGCTGAAGTTAGATATATCCCAGTCACAGCTGCCATAAAAAAATAAAACGGGGCATATTGTAAGCCCTACTTTGTTTACTGGGTACAAAAGGGCCATTTTTTTAAAAAGTTTTAAACGGGAAGGGATAATTGCATGCATGGTTTTTTAAGGGTTGGCACAGCTGTGCCTGTGATAAAAGTAGCAAATACGGATTATAATGCAAATAAAATAATTAATTTAATAAAACAAGGGGAGAACTTAGATATTTTAGTTTTCCCTGAACTCTGCGTGACTGGGTCTACTTGTGAGGGGCTTTTTGGCCAGAAGCAGCTGATAAATTTAGCGGCAGGGGCAGTATTGAAAATTATGGAATCAACAAAAGATATTGATACAGTTATAATTTTATCCGCCCCGCTTAATATATTTAATAACCTATTAAATTGTAGGGTTATAATCTTAAGGGGTAAGGTTGTTGCCGTTTCGCCCAGGGCTGATTTAAATTATGAATACTTGAAATATTTTAAACCCTTAAATATTGACCGGGAAATTAATTTTTTTGGTTTTGCAACAAAGCTCATATCAAACCCGGTTTTAGAAATAAATAATTTTACGTTAGGTTTTGATGATAGGGCGGACATTAAAGTTGTTATGGGCCAGGAGAAGGCAGATGTATATAGTATAGGCAATAACCTTGAAGGGCAAAAAGCTATTTCACGCCTAAATAATTCTACTATTATATATGTTTCGCCCGGATTTGGCGAGTCTACTACACGGGGCGTATATTCTGGCCAAAGCTTCATAGTGCAGGACGGCAGGCTATGCCTATACGGTTCGGATTTTTCGCTTCAGGACCAAATAATTTTTACGGATATTGACCTGGGGCTCCAAAAATTGAAACCTTCACAAGATGCGGTTAAACTCAGTATCGGCGAAAAACAAAGGGCCCTAAAATATAAGGTCCGGGAAAACCCCTTCCTGCCAAGTGAGGGGCTTGATACTTTTTGCGAGTCTATAATCAAAATACAAGTAATGGCGTTAGCAAAAAGGGTAACCCATATCAATTGCGAGAATTTAGTTATTGGGGTTTCTGGTGGGCTGGATTCTACAATAGCGCTACTTATTTGCTGTTTTACGATGAAGCGGCTTAACAAAAGCCCAAAACAAATCTATGGCATAACAATGCCCGGTTTTGGGACAAGTAATGTTACGTATAGCAACGCTAAAAAACTAATGCAGTTATTAGGCATAACAAATGATGAAATATCCATTGTTGATTCTTGTAACCAGCATTTTAAAGATATTGGCCATGAAAACCATAATTTTGATACTGTTTTCGAAAATGCGCAGGCTAGGGAGAGGTCCCAGATATTATTTGACATAGCAAATAAAATTAATGGGCTTGTTGTTGGCACCGGGGATTTTACAGAATCGGCTTTAGGCTTTTCGACTTACAATGGTGACCATATAAGCAATTATAATGTTAATGCTAATTTGCCCAAAACAGTAATCAAAGAAGTTATTAGGCATATGTGCTCAAAAAATTATTTTAGCAGTGAAATAAATAAAATCTTATTGGATGTAGTAGGCACGCATATAAGCCCAGAACTCCTACCGGTTTCTAAATCGGGGGAAATTGCCCAAAAGACTGAAGACATTGTAGGGCCATATGAGTTGAATGATTTTTATTTATACTATATATTGAGGCACGGGTTTCCGGTTGGAAAGATTTTATATTTAGCAGAGAATGCTTTTGGTGGCAAATACAGCAGGCACCAGCTCGAAACAGTATTAAAGTCTTTTTACAAAAGGTTTGCGGCTAACCAGTTTAAACGCAATTGCCAAACGGATTCGCCTAGCATATTTGATTTTTCGTTTTCGGCTGGGTCTTTTGTGATGCCAAGTGATGCTGATATAATATTTTGAAATTTCTATAACAGGTGGTTGGATGAGTCCGAAAGAGGCAGTCAAAATTTGTGTTTTCGCTGGTGAAATCATGCTCACAAATGGGGCGGAGACTTACCGGGTCGAAGACACTATGCGTAGGATATTAAATAACCTTGATTATGCAAGCGATACTTTTGTGGTGCCTTCCGGTATTTTTGTTTCGACAGTGGGCGGCGGGGGCGAGGTTGTATCGCTGATACGAAGGGTAAGGGCACGGTCGAATAATTTAGAAAAGGTTGCGCTTATTAACCAGTTTAGTAGGGATTTGGCCGGCGAAAAAATAAATTTCAAAACCGCGTACGAGAAATTAGAAAGCATAGACAAAAAACAGACATATGCATATATAACAAGGGTTATTGCATCAGGGGCAGCAGTAGGGTCCTTTGCTTTCATGTTTGGTGGCGGGCCTTTGGAGGCAATTGGCAGTTTAATAATTGGCGTTGCGGTTTTCTGTTTAACGCATCTGCTAAAATCACGAAGCGCACCAAATATGATCATAAACATGCTTGCAGGGGCAGCAATTGCATTAAGCGCCCTTATCATCGCTAATATGAAAATAGGCATTAGCTTAGATGTAATGATAATAGCGTCTTTAATGCCTTATGTCCCCGGGCTGGTATTGACAAATGCAGTGCGCGATATTTTTGAAGAGGATTTTTTATCTGGCCTATCGCGCCTTGCCGAAGCTATATTGATTTCCCTTTCATTAGCCGTAGGTGTTGGGTCTTGCTTAAAAATGTGGATTTATATATTTGGGGGGCTTTTGTTATGACCCAGCAGTTTATTTTTGCTTTTATTGGGACATTGAGTTTTTGTGTGCTATTTAAAGCCCCAAAAGGCGAGATTATTTTTTGCGGCCTAACCGGTGCATTAGCGTGGCTTTTATACTGTGTGCTAATTAATAAATTTTCTGCTTTTGTATCGGTTTTTATTTCGGTGGTTTCTGTTGGGGTGCTTTCAAAAATCCTTTCAGTTAGGCGTAAAATGCCATTAACGGTTTTTATAATAGCTGGCATAATGCCTTTTGCCCCCGGCGGGGTGATATATAATTCGATTTATATGCTTATAATGGGCGACACTGCCGCGTCACTTGCTAAGGCTATAGAAACAATAAAAACTGCATGCACAATATCTATTGCCTTAGTTGTTGTTTTGGCTATCCCTAATAATATATTTAAACCATTTAAAACCTGAACCCAAGAAAAAGGGCCCAGGTTTTTTTGATAATGCTTAATATTATAGGCTATCGCCAAAATCAGCTTTAAATTTATCAACCAGATTCTGCTGCCAGTTGCTTACCGGTTCTAGGGTGCCAAAGAAAAAGCGCAGTACTTTAGGTTCATTTGTAAACCTAAGGCCGCC
>JAITVM010000189.1 GCA_031285815.1 Clostridiales bacterium
TAATATTAAAACTAAAGCTTCTTGCCTTTCTATAGGCGCATCGATAAAAAAGTTCCCATTGGACCTGCCAATAGCCAGCCCCTCTTTATAGGCCGCCATAATATATGGGTACTCCGCCCGGTCTGGTGTAACATCCGGAAATATTACATTAATAATATTCACTTCTTCTTTTTTTCGGCTAGCCCCCGAAGCGGTTTTTTTCTTTTCTTGCACTTCTATCGGAAGTTTTACTGCCTTTACAAGTGCCGTTACAAATTCGCCCCTTGTCATAGCTTGTTCGGGCTTATAAAATTGCCCGCCACCAGATAATATTTGCATAGCAAATAATTTTTTTATATCGCTTTCAGCAAAATGGCCTTTTAAATACTCCAGGTCTGGGGCTATAAGCTGTTCGAAGCTGTTAAAGGTATTTACAGCCGCTTTGCCTGTACTTTCAACATCGTAAAACTGTTGCGGTTTTATAAAAATATCGTATAGCAGCCCCGATTGGTTTTGCATAACCTCCCTATAGTTCCCGCTAAAACTTATAGCCACCGGTTCGTTTTTTGAATACTGTAAAGTTTTGTTAACGGACACGCTTGGGCGCTCTTGGTATTGCATCTGCCACCCGTCAGTAAAGATACCTGTGTTGACCCTATGGGTTTCTGTATTTGACCAGGCTGATTCATACCCATAAATATCCCCTGAAGATTCTGCCGTAACCTTGCCATCTTCTGATAAATAAACTGCACGTTTTGACAAATTCCCTTTATAATATACAACACCCGGGGTATGGTCTTCTAAAATAGATACCCCAAAAAATGATTGTTTTGGTACAACTTCATAAACCGTTTCACCAACCGTTGCCTCTTCCTTCCATGTTTTAACCTCATAATCCTTAATGACCTGGTTGCCTACTTCCCTATAGTTTACAGTGAAAACTATATTGCGTGTAAGGCTAGCTTCCGGGTTTGTTGTTTCGCTTGGCTCAATATCATAAGTTACCGTATAGGTCCCAACCGGCTCGCCTTCTTTTTTAGCCGAAGTTTTTATGCTTACCTGGCCTTCAAACTCAACCGGTTTGCCGCTCAAAAACAAAACTTCTTTGTAAGTCATAGTTTGGGCCGCATTTTTACTGGCCTTTTTTGATGATTCGGCAAGCAATATTTCTGTTGTTTTCGGGAGCCGCTTGCCTTCCGTTATCCCACCAAAAAAGCCCATGTCCCCTAACTCAGCTTTTGCATCCGTATAGCTAGATAAAACAAATAGCAAAGACAATACTAAGCATGCCCCTTTGTAGGTTATATTTTTCATTTGTTATCCCCTTTATTTTTCAACTAAAATTATATACCCAGTTACATTCAAACTGTTATCGATATTTTCAGGCAAGCTGTCAGTCATAATTTTTATCTGGTTGCCTTTTTGTAAATCTTTTGCAAATATTATTTGGCTATTTTTAGCTATTGCAGAGTTGGCTGGGATAGTAACTGTAGCAGTATTGTCCTTCCTGCTTATCGGTTGCCACTTCCCGGTACCATTATCGTAATAGGTAGCATCTTTTATTTTAAGCTCGTTGCCATTAACCTCATAAATTTCGCCGCGTACCCCGGCTTGTGCATATGGGCTGTCAATAATATGGGTAGCCTTCGACCCATCTACTATTACATTAAATACTTTATCTACAACCGAATTTTCAGTATAATCCATAAATTCTTCCAGGCTAACAAAGCCGCCACCATTTATAAATAAAGTATTATAGTCTATTGCAAAATCGCGGTTTATAGGCGAATATGACCACTCCATTTCGTCTAGCACGGCAATGGACTGTACCCGGAAACTATTGCCTTCATCGACGCTATTAACCCTTGCCCTCACAAACATAGATTTTATGTTTTCAGCAATTTTTGTTATATCAACAACAGCCGCCTGCAGGCCATCATTAACCGCAATTGAAGCAAAATCGCCAGAGGAAATATCACCAGCTGTAACAAGGCGCCCTTCTTTAACTACAATAGTCCCATTATCAGTTTTAATAAAATCATTAGTGCTCAGAACTTTAAATGACCCATCTGCATTTACGGCAACGATAGTATCTTTAGGCAAAAGCGAATCCCTTCCGCCCCTAAATGTTACTTTTTTCACTTTTTCGCCGGTATAATTATTTTCAAGCGCTATATAAACCTCACCTGGTGAACGTTTTAAATACTTCAAAGCATAGTCTACGGAAACCCGTTCGCCATTATAGTAGTATTCCGCATTTTTGTCCAAAAGGTTTAACTGGTTTAGCTGGCTGTAGTTTGCCCAGCCTGTTTGTGTCAGCTCTTGTGGGTTCTGTATTTGCAGCTTATTTTGTATTGCATTGACCCCAGCCAGCTGGCCCTTTATAATAGTAGTAATAAAATGCTCGTTGCCCTCAATAACAACTTCTTTTGCAGATTCGATAACATATCCCGGCTGGATAATAGCCTGGTTCACAAGTATTTTTACATAGTCGCCAACCACAATATCGCCAGTGCTTTTTATTTGCCCATCCCCTGACACAAATATATCTTTAGCCAGGTCAAACCAAACGGTTTGTTTATCATCATACTCTACAAGCATGCTATAATAGTCTATATTATCAGTATATTTTAATACCTTTCCGGTTTTCATTATATAGTTTACTGCCGCAGAAATTGATTCTATTGTTTCCGGGTTTTCTTTAGAGGGCCTTATGAAAACAATATCACCCGGCTCTATTTCCGATATTTCACTGTCCAAGGGGTCATACCTAAAATCCGGGAAAACCTCATCATAATACCCAATATCGCCACCCATGTCATAATAATTCTGTTTCTCCACTTTCATATCCCCAGAATTATAATACATAGTTTTCTCTGCCCCTGAATTATCTATATAAGAAATATAACCAAAGCTGTGGTTATTCTCTGTTACAATCCCGCGCCCTTCATATATAATTGTGTCTTGCCCAATTAATTTTAATTCACGGGCAATGTTATTCCAAAGCGTCAATTGAAATTTACTTCCCAAAGGCAAGGTGCTTATATCAACTTTTTTCTGTCCAAGGAAAATATATTTTACATCCCCTTGGGTATCCAGCAGCCCTTTTGAAAGGTTAAATATATAAATTTTATTATTGTCGGCTACCATTGTTACTTGGCCCGCATCTATATCAATCGCTGTCATTTTCCCTGTAAAATAAGTATCTGTTGCTGGTTTGCCAACATTGGCATATAAAACACGGTTTGTAGCTGATTCAACCAAAAATTCTACCGTATCGCCTTCCTTAAGCGACCCCAGCCCAACAACGCTTCCGCCTTTATACACAACTGTGTCCATATAAGCCGCTTGTGGCGATGAGCTTTGCTGCATCTGAAACTGGATTATGCTTACAGAGCCATCAGCCATGCGTAAATAAATATCGCGGTTTAAATTGTAGGCCCCGCTTTGTGACGCCTGCACATCTTTAATCCCGGCAACAGCGCCATTTAAACGTAAAATCCCAAGGGTCTTAAAATAAACCGAATCTAAATTCCTTAAAACCTGCGCCATTTCTGCCCTGGTTATCGCGCCTTGTGGGTTAAAATTAGAATTTCCGCCAGCCATAATATTGTGGGATACCACCGCTTCAACAGCTTCTACCCTATCCACACTTATTTCTTGGTAATCACTAAACGCCAATATGCTTTGGACAGTATTGCTAACATTAAACGAGCCTGGGTTTATTATAGAAAGCCCACGGTAAATAAAATCCGCAACATCCTCGCGTTTAGCCTGGGCTGTACGGGAAAAGCCCGCTTCCGGGCCTAAAGGCTCCTGGCCAGCAGCTGTTGCCTCTGCGAATTGCTGGTCTGTTATAAGCCCAATTTGCCGGGCGACTTCTAAATACCCAGTAGACCATTCTGTTAATAGCCCAGCCCCTTCCGGGGCAAGCGCTTCCATACCAATAGCGGCATCTTGCGCCATCCGCTCCATCCCTAAAGCACGTACCACATATGCAAGCGCCTCTTGGTTAGTTACTATCCCATTAGGGTTAAAATTATTATCATAGCCCTTAACTAAATTTAATGCCCCTGCTTGTATTATGCTTTCTTTTGCCCAGTGGTTGCCCAAATCCCTAAAATTCAAATTATCAATTAATTCCTGCCCATCGCTGCGCCCGTAATAAGTATCCACAACCGGGTCTTTGTAAATCGTTTCATCAACCTGTGCATATAAAGTATCTGCCAGCATCAATAGTGACAATATAAAAGCACTGGTTTTTTTTATATAGGCAAAACCACAATATACCTTATCTATAGAAACTTTTTTTCTCATCTTTTGCCCTCCGGGGTTTCCCTTATGTATAGTTAATAGCGCCTATTATCTATGTAATTTATGTTTCGGACAAAATTAGACATTTGATTAGGGGATATTTAACATGTTATATTTATGTATATAAAATAGGCCTGACAGGTAAAAAAATACCCCATCAGGCCCACGCAATTATTATAACCCCTCCATAAAAGAAAATAACTTGTCACGATAGTACACATATTGTTCACGCCGCAAACGTGCCTCATAAGGCAATATGATATTTGCGAGGGAATCAAACTTCTCAAGGCAGCTTATAATTTTAACCTGTTCATCAAGTTTGGGGACAGGGATTTTAAGTTTATGAAGCTTGCTGGCCCTAACCCCTTTCACTTGCCCACCGGTTGCCGATTGCAATAATTTGTTTTGAAAACCTCCTGATAAAAGGGCATACTTTAAAAATGTGTTATCTATAATTTGTGCGCCGCCCCTATACTTAATTACACGCTGGCCCAAGGCTACGCCTTCCCTATCTATTTGGGCGACATTGCCACATGGCGCTTCCGTAGTAATTACGACATCACCTTTTTTAGGGTGCCCACGCCTCATAACAATTCCATAATCCTCAGGCCGGATATACTCTTTTGAGGTTTCATAGTCAATATAGCCTTTTTTAATGTTTTTAGCAGTAATTAAAAATACCCCGCTGCTTACCTTCTTTGGCGTCCTGCCACGGTAGTCAACATGGCTGCATACTTCACCTAATTCATGGTGCCCGGTATCAACCCCGGAATTCACGAGGGTGTCGCAATAATACCCGAATTGTTTTTTCCTGGCTTCAATTTCCACATCAAGCTTTTCTATCAGCCCACAAAAACTATCCAACATATAAATAATTTCCCGCTGTGCTTTGATTGGCGGCAGCGGGATCCGTATCGGCGCGATGTCCGAAGCATAGATATGCGGGGTGCCGCCGCCACGCTTCCTCGAGTGTATAATATTTTGCTTGCTTTTTAAAAAATAGTACAAATACTTTGGCAGCGCCTTTTCATTTGGTTCAGCTGTAAACGCATCTGAAACATATATTGGCCCGTCCCAATACATTACAAAGCCTGCATAGCAGCCGCTCGAAGAAATAGTGACGTTTTCGCCGGCCCGGTTATATTCATTGCAATAAAATGCCGGTTTTTGCCCACCAGCTACAACCGGTATGCTGCCTGGTTCCA
>JAITVM010000151.1 GCA_031285815.1 Clostridiales bacterium
CTGATTTTTTGCCTTTTTTCCTAGTTTTATAACCAAGGGCCGGTTTGCCCCAAGGCGTACTTGGTGCCGGGCGCCCAATTGGTGTCCTACCTTCGCCACCGCCGTGAGGGTGGTCATTAGGGTTCATAACGCTACCACGTACGGTTGGCCTTATGCCCATATTACGTTTACGGCCAGCTTTACCAATATTAATAAGTTCGTGGTCTTGGTTCCCAACTTGCCCAATAGTCGCTTTGCAATTTATAGGTACCATCCTCATTTCACCTGACGGGAGCCTTAAAGTCGCAAATTTGCCTTCTTTAGCCATCAACTGTGCCACATTGCCTGCCGACCGTACCATTTGCCCGCCCGCACCTGGAATAAGCTCAATATTATGAATCTCTGTACCGATTGGGATAGACCTTAAAGCAAGCGCATTACCTACCCGTATCTCAGCATTTTCCCCAGACATAACTTTATCGCCAACTTTTAAGCCGTTAGGCGCAATAATATATCTTTTTTCGCCATCGGCATAGAATAAAAGTGCAATATTAGCTGTCCTGTTAGGGTCATATTCAATAGCCGCAACACGTGCAAAAATGCCGTCTTTGTTGCGTTTAAAATCAACCATTCTATATTTTCTTCTACTCCCGCCACCATGGTGCCTGACAGTTATCTTGCCTTGGTTATTCCTGCCTGCATTCTTTTTAAGGCTTGTAACCAAACTTTTTTCTGGCTTCGACTTAGTTATTTCTGCAAAGTCAGAAGATGTCATCTGCCTTCTGGAAGGGGTATAAGGTTTATATCTCTTGATGCCCACCTGTAATTGCTCCTTTCTTATAGTGCTTTAATCTAAACAATATTACATGCCTTGGAATATCTCTATTTCATTGCTTTCAGGCGTAAGCTTAATAATTGCTTTTTTTCGTGCAGGTGTCCTGCCAGATGTCTTGCCGCGCCTTTTCACCTTGCCCATTAAATTCATCGTATTGACCTTATCAACTTTAACGCCGTCAAACATCTTTTCAACAGCCTCTTTGATCTGGATTTTATTTGCGTCAGGGTGTACATAGAAAACATATTTTTTATCAGCAAGGCCATTCATTGTCCGCTCAGTAACAACGGGCTTTAAAATTATATCATAATATTTTAAGTCAGCCATTATGCGTACACCTCCTGGATCTTCATAACGGATTCTTTACTTAAGACTAATTTATCAAATAATAAAATATCATACACATTAATTGTGTTTACCGCAGCTGTTTTAACTGTAGGGATATTCCTAAAAGACAAATAAGCATTTGTATCATTATCGCCGATTACTATAAGGGCTTTGCCCGCATCAATATTTTTAAGGACAGTTACTGCCTCTTTAGTTTTAACCGCATTTAATTTCAAATCATCAACAATAATCAGCTTGCTATCCCTAACTTTTTGCGTCAAAACGGATTTAAGCGCAATCCTTTTTACTTTTTTATTTAATTTGAAAGAATAATCGCGTGGTTTTGGGGCAAATACAACGCCACCGCCAGTCCATTGTGGCGAACGGGTCGACCCTTGCCTTGCACGGCCTGTGCCCTTTTGCCTCCATGGCTTACGGCCACCGCCACGTACTTCTGCGCGGGTTTTAGCCGACTGGGTACCTTGCCTTTGATTAGCGAGATATTGGACAACTGCCATATGGACGAGGTTTTCTTTAACTTCTATATTAAAAATATTCTCGTCTAGCTCCAGGCTTCCGGTTTCGCTCCCATCTTTGCTTACAACTTTAACACTTACCATGTGTAATCCTCCTTTCTTTGTTTAACCTAATTAATTTTTAACGCTGTCCTTAACAACTAATATAGCGCCTTTTGCACCAGGGACTACACCTTTGACCAAAATAATATTTTTATCCGCATCGGCCCTTACAATAGTAAGGTTTTGTATGGTCACAGTTTCGTTACCCATACGCCCAGCCATTTTCTTGCCTTTTTTAACCCTACCTGGAGTAGTCGCAGCCGATAGCGAGCCAACACCCCTGTGGTATTTTGAACCATGGGTTTCAGGGCCTCTGGAAAAATTATGCCTCTTGATTGGGCCTTGAGTGCCTTTCCCTTTAGATGTGCCTGTTACATCGACTTTATCGCCTTGGGCAAAAACATCGGCTTTTATTTCCGCACCAACTTCAAAAGTTGAAATATCTTCTAGGCGGAACTCTTTCAAATACCTTTTAGGCGTTACTGAGGCTTTAGCAAAATGCCCCTTAAGCGGGCTAGTAACATGCTTAGGCTTATCGTCTATAAAACCTACCTGTATTGCGTCATAGCCATCTTTGTCAACCGTTTTCTTTTGAACAACAACACAAGGCCCTGCTTCCAAAACAGTTACAGGGACAAGGTTCCCTGTCTCTGTAAAGACCTGGGTCATTCCAATTTTTCTTGCTACAATTGCTTTTTTCATAAAATATACCTCCAAAAAAAATCTACAGCGGATTGCGGACCCGCAATCATCCTAGTTTATAATTGGATTATAAACTGCCGGGTTATAGCCTGGGTTAAATAGTTTTTATAGTAATTTCTATCCCATCAGGCAAATCTAAGCTCCCTAAAGCATTAATCGTTTTAGGCGTTGCCATAAAAATATCGATTAACCTTTTATGGGTCCTCATCTCAAACTGCTCTCTGCTGTCTTTATATTTATGAACAGCCCTTAAGATTGTAATAATCTCTTTTTTAGTTGGGAGCGGGATCGGCCCGGAAACCTTAGCCCCTGTCCTTTTAGCAGTCTCGATAATTTGATTTACAGATTGATCAATCAACTTATGATCGTAAGCCTTTAAACTAATTCTAATTTTTTGATTAGCCATAAAAAAAGCCCCTCCTTTTCGCACAAATTTTAGCACGACAAGCGGCGACTGTACACATACCCGGGTGTTTCGCTAAAGAAAACAAAATCAGCGTAAACAGAACAAACACCCCGAAATAATTATATGCTACAGTGACTTTGTCGCCCGGTTTCTTGAACTGGACATCGCTCATTGAAAATAACCTGCCAAATAGGCAGCAACCTTTCAAATCATCGCTCTTTGTCACAACGAATACGATTATACTATATATTTTTTTTAAGGGCAAGGATTTTTTATAAATTTGTAACGAAAAAATTTAATCTTTTAAATAAATATAGGCCCGAAGATAAAAACATCCCCGAACCCCTATTCATTTAAGCTCACCTATCCTGTTTTGTAAAGCCGGTTCGCCATATTTCCCAACATAGCTATGCACTATATCGAAAGATTTGCGGTACGCGGCCGCTTCGTTTATAGAACGGAAATTATATTTTAGCTGCTCAGGTGTTATCTCCCTGGCATACTCTTTTAAATCCCGGCGCCATTCAAAATTTGTATATTTATATTCGTAATAAAGCGCAACCCCTTCTGAAAACCATATATCATAATTGCCCCTAGCCTTTATATCCGTAAAATAATGTGTCAATTCATGGACAACCGGCCCATTTTCAATAAAATATTCAATAATCTCGCCATAATTATCTGATTGTACATAAAACTGTGGCGATAATAAATTTATTATCCCACCATAATAAACCCCCATCGGGATTTTTTCACCATAGTCATACCTGATTGCATTTTGTAGCTCCACTGCGTTTGGGTAAAGGATAATAGTAACTTTATCAAGGCCCTCCGGCTGGAGCCCAAAATCTTCAGCAAGCATAGGGAAATATATATCAACCGCTTGTTTTATTACATTGACATAATCTTGCCCTGCTTGTGAATAATATATCTTTGCATATTCGCCCTCTTCATATTTATATTCAAGCGAATAACCCATAATTTTTTTAGATAATAATTTTTGCTCTGTTAAATAAAGGTTTTGTTTTATGTTTTTGTAGAAGCCCAATTTAAATAATATGTATATACATAAAAAAATAAAACTCAAAATATAAATAATATCACCTTTATACAGTTTTAAATACGGCCCGTTCCTCATAATAATCTGCCTCCGGTCATTTATACAAATATATGCTGTACTAATTAAAACATATTCAATAAATTTTAATTGTAAATACTTGTCAATGGTTATCCCCCTACAAGCCCTGCCTCCGCTGAAGGCTTCCATAATTGCTTGACTTTTTAGGTTTTTAAATTTAGAATAAACGTTACAAAATAATATAATTTATGCGTAATGGGGCATGCTTAAGATATGGATATTATAAAAATTAATAATGTAGGCTTTGGCTACAGCTATATCGATGAAGACTCTAACAAAACCATGAAAACCGAAACCTTAAAAAATATTAACTTAAATATAGAAACCGGCGAATTCGTTGCAATATTAGGCCACAATGGGTCTGGTAAATCTACATTGGCCAAAATTATGAACGCCCTTTTATTGCCTGATTCCGGCGAAGCCCTTATCATTGGCCTTAACCCCAGCAATGAAAGCAATATTTTTGAAATACGCCGAAACGTAGGTATGGTTTTTCAAAACCCTGACAACCAGATTATAGCAACCATCGTCGAAGAAGATGTGGCTTTCGGCCCAGAAAACTTATCCATACCTCCAGATAAAATAAGGCCCCGCGTAGATAGCGCTTTAAAAAATGTTGGCATGGAAAACTTCGCTTTAGCAAACCCTGCCTATTTATCCGGCGGCCAAAAACAGAGGGTAGCTATAGCCGGTGTCCTGGCTATGAAACCAAAATGTATAATTTTTGACGAATCTACGGCCATGCTTGACCCAAACGGCAGGAAAGAAGTTTTGGACACTGCCATTAAATTAAATAAGGAAGATAAAATCACAATTATATTAATTACACATTTTATGGACGAAGCCACGCTTGCTGACCGCGTTATTGTTGTTAATGATGGCCAGGCCGTAATGGGCGGCCCGCCAAAATCTATTTTTTCTCAAATAAATGAACTAAAAGCTTTAAGCCTCGACGTCCCACAAATCACTGAGCTCGCTTATTTGTTGTCAGAAAAAGGGCTTAATATTAATACCGATATACTTACAATAGAGGAAATGGTGGGGGCGCTATGCAATTACAATTAGACGGCGTTAATTATGTTTACAGCGAAGGCACCGCGTTTGAAAAAAAAGCCCTCGGCAATATAAATTTAAATATAGGAAAAGGTGAATTTGTAGCAATAATTGGGCATACAGGCTCTGGCAAATCCACACTTATCCAACATTTCAACGGCCTTATAAAACCAACTTCCGGGAAAGTCCTTTTCGAAGGGGCAGATATACATGAAAACAAAAAACTGCTTAAAACAACCCGCCAGAAAATAGGCCTTGTTTTTCAATACCCTGAAGCGCAATTATTTGAAATAACTGTATTTAAAGATGTAGCTTTTGGCCCCCTAAATATGGGGTTAAGTAAAGAAGAGGCAGACGTGCGCACACGTAATGCTTTAGAAATAGTCGGGATAAATGAATGCGATTTCGAAAAATCGCCCTTCGAGCTATCAGGTGGGCAAAAAAGGCGGGCGGCTATAGCGGGTGTACTGGCCATGAACCCAGAAATTTTGGTATTGGATGAGCCAACTGCCGGGTTAGACCCAAGGGGCCGTGACGAAATCCTATTCAAAATTAAAGAAATGCGTGATAAACTTAATATAACCATAATCTTAGTTTCACACAGTATGGAGGATGTTGCAAAGCTGGCTGATAGGGTTATTGTCATGTCAGATGGCCATATTGTTATGGATGGTACTGTTAAAGAAGTTTTTAGGGAAGTTGGCGCTTTATCTAAAATCGGCCTTGCTGCACCTAAAATCTCTTATCTGATGAAAGCCCTAAAAGAAAAAGGCTTTGATGTCCCTATTGATATATATACCCCCAATGAAGCTGCTGATATTATATACAACCTATTAACCCGGCAAAAATCAAAAAGCGGTGGTGCAAAATGAACTTCAATATAACAATCGGCCAGTACTACCCTACTGATTCTATCCTCCACAGGTTAGACCCGCGGGTTAAATTAGCCGCTTCTTTATCTTTCATAATAATAGTCTGCTTAATAGACAACGGCTTTGGGTACGCAATTTCAGCCGCCTTTATTGCTGCTGCAGTTTGGGCTTCAAATGTCCCCGTAAAGCTAATGCTGCGTGGCATGAAATCTATTTTTTTCTTTATTGTATTTACTTTTACCGTTAATATTTTTTTGATACCTGGCGGCAATATTTTATTTAATTTAGGCCCGGTTAAGATAAGCGCTGAGGCTTTAAATACCGCTTTATTAATGACTGCCAGGCTATCTATTATGATTTTTGCGTCATCCCTTTTGACGCTCACCAGTTCCCCGATCCAACTTACTGACGCTATAGAATATTATTTGGCCCCATTTAAAAAAATAGGCGTCCCGTCACATCAAATTGCAATGATGATGACTATCACGCTCAGGTTCATACCGACCTTAATCGATGAACTGGATAAAATAGTCCGGGCACAAAAAGCAAGGGGCGCCGACCTGGACACAGGCGGGGCATTTAAAAAAGCAAAAGCACTTATACCTATCCTAGTCCCACTTTTTTTATCATCATTCCGCCGTGCTGACGAACTTGCAACCGCAATGGAGGCCCGGTGCTACCGTGGTGATATAGAGCGTACTAAAATGAAACAAATGAAATTCGGAATGCAGGACTTATATGCGGGTATAATATTTATTTGTATTTGTTCCTGCATCATAATGGCAAATTTTATTTTTTAATTAAAATAAACCTTATCCGCTGTATTTTGGAGGTGGCTATATGGGTCCCGGGTATCTTGGGGTTTCAATGGGGTTCCCAATATTATTTATTATTGTATTTTTAATTATATTTACAGTTATAGTCATTACTGTAGTTAAAGGCCTTGTAGAG
>JAITVM010000234.1 GCA_031285815.1 Clostridiales bacterium
CTAAAGAAATGATGAACTTAACTAAAGCCAACGTATTGCAGCAAGCTGCTACTTCTATGTTGTCACAGGCTAACCAAGCGCCACAAAATGTTTTATCCTTATTAAGATAGTTAACCATATTTTTTAAAATACATAAAATTAATTACATAGCTTTTAACCCCGGGCTGCCAATCGGCCCGGGGTTATTTTTTGGTTTTAATAAGACAGCGTTCAAATTTTCTTATCCGGCCTGGCCCGGTAACTAGCTTCCACCCAAAACCTCTTTCAAATATTTCCCGGTGTAGGATTTTTTATTTTTGGCTACATCCTCCGGCGTACCAAAAGCAACTATTTCACCGCCATTATCCCCGCCTTCGGGCCCCAAATCTATTAAATAATCCGCAGTTTTAATCAAATCTAAATTATGCTCGATTACAACTATGGTATTCCCTGCCTCGGTTAGCCTTTGCAGTACCTCTATAAGCTTATGGACATCATAAGAATGGAGGCCCGTTGTCGGCTCGTCTAATACATAAATTGTCCGGCCCGTGCTGCGCTTGCTCAATTCTGTGGCCAGCTTAACCCGTTGTGCCTCGCCGCCCGATAATGTAGTTGACGACTGCCCTAATTTAACATACGCCAAACCAACATCGAATAGCGCCTGCAATTTATCTTTGAGCCTTGGCAGGTTTTCAAAAAAAGTTAATGCCTCATCAACAGTTAAATCTAAAATTTCCGAAATATTTTTGCCTTTATAACGGACTTCTAAAGTTTCCCTATTATACCTTTTCCCATGGCATACTTCACAAGGCACATATACATCGGGCAAGAAGTTCATCTCTATTTTTATAATCCCGTCGCCGGAACAAGCTTCACACCTTCCGCCCTTTACGTTAAAGCTAAACCGCCCTTTCTGGTAGCCCCTGATTTTTGACTCCGGCGTATTGGAAAACAAATCCCTTATCAAATCAAACAAGCCGGTATAAGTCGCCGGGTTAGAACGCGGCGTCCTACCTATTGGGGACTGGTCAATATTTATTATCTTGTCTAATTTCTCTACACCAATAATATCATTATGTTTGCCGGGCTTTATTTTAGCGCGGTTTAAATCCCTTGCCAGGCGCTTATATAAAATCTGGTTTATTAATGAGGATTTGCCGGAGCCCGAAACCCCTGTGACGCAAGTTAAAAGCCCAATAGGGATTTTCGCGTCAATTGATTTCAAATTATTTTCCTCAGCGCCTTTAACTGTAATAAAACCATTTGCCGCCGCCCTGCGCTTATCCGGTATGTCAATCTTCCGCCTGCCGCTTAAATAATCGCCGGTTATGGAGCTGCCGGATTTTAATATCTCTTCATATGTCCCGGTAAAAACAACTTCACCGCCATGGCTCCCGGCAAACGGGCCTATATCCACTATATAATCAGAATTTTTCATCGTATCGGTATCATGCTCAACTACAATAAGCGTATTGCCTAAGTTGCGCAAATTTTTTAATGTTAACAGCAATTTATCGTTATCGCGCTGGTGCAGGCCAATACTCGGCTCGTCTAAAATATAAACTACGCCCACAAGCCCGGAGCCTATCTGGGTGGCCAGCCGTATCCGCTGGTTCTCCCCGCCGGATAATGTGCTTGCCAAACGCGAAAGCGTCAAATAATCCAAACCCACGTTTAATAAAAAACCCAGCCTGGCTTTAACTTCTTTCAAAACCTGTTCGGCAATCATCATTTTTGTTTCAGGCAACATAAGGCTGTCAAAAAATAATTTTGAATCCTTAACCGTCATCTCCGTTACATCCATGATATTTTTATCACCCACAGTAACGGCTAAAACTTCCGGTTTTAGTTTTTTGCCATTACAGGCCGGGCAATTTGTATATGTCATATAAGACTCGTATTCCTGCCTTGCATAATCTGAAGAAGTCTCCCTATACCTGCGGGTAAGGTTATCAATAATGCCTTCAAACCTTAAATTATAAGACCGCGCCCCATCAACCCCTATATAGTTGACTTTTATTTCAATTGGCCCTTCATCGCCATAGAAAATAATATTTTTAATATGTTCCGGCAACTTTTCAAAAGGCATTGATAAATCAAAATTATATTTTTCAGACAAGGCTTTAAATAATTGGTGCGTCATGCTATCCTTGTTCCCGACCGAGTTCCAGCCAACAACATTTACAGCGCCCTCTAACAGGGATAATTTCCGGTTAGGCACAATAAGCTCCGGGTCAAATTTCATCTGGACGCCTAGGCCCGTGCATTCTTCACAGGCACCGGACGGGTTATTAAACGAAAACGACCTTGGCTCAATTTCTGTTATGTTTATGCCGCAGTCCAGGCATGCAAATTTTTGGCTAAATGTAATGTCGTTTCCGTCTGCCAAGGATATTATCAGGATGCCGTCTGATAATTTCATTACCGCTTCAATCGACTCGGTCAAACGTTTTTGGATACCTTCGCGGACTACAAGCCTGTCTATAACAATCTCTATTGTATGTTTTTTTGTTTTGGCAAGGTTTATTTCTGATTCAAGCTCATAAATTTCACCGTCTATCCTTGCGCGGATATACCCATTTTTCTTGGCGTCTTCTAATAATTTAGTATGCTCGCCCTTCCGCCCCCGGACGACCTGCGCCAATAGCTGTATCCTTGTGCCCTCTTCAAACAGCATAACCTGGTCAACTATCTGGTCTATGGTCTGCCTTTTAATCTCTTTGCCGCATTTTGGGCAATGGGGCGTCCCTACCCGCGCAAACAACAACCTTAAATAATCATATATTTCTGTTACGGTACCTACTGTAGAACGCGGGTTGTGGTTTGTAGTTTTTTGGTCAATGCTTATGGACGGCGACAAGCCTTCTATAAAATCAACATTCGGCTTCTCCATCTGCCCCAAAAACTGCCTTGCATATGAACTAAGCGATTCTACATACCTGCGCTGGCCTTCTGCGTAAATCGTATCGAAAGCCAGCGAGGATTTACCGGAGCCGCTAAGCCCAGTAAATACGACAAATTTATCGCGGGGTATTTCCAGGTCGATATTTTTTAAATTATTCTCCCTTGCGCCTTTAATAATAATTTTGTCCATTTTATTCTCCTAATATGGGCACTGCCTATGGTTATATACAGTTAACCCGTTTCAAACTCGCCTCAAACTTCGTGCTAAAACATTCAGTTTTGCGGAAAAATACCTACCCCAACTATTTTTCCGCCGCACTCGTTTTCGGGCGGTTTTCAATCGGGTTATCTATCTATAGATGCTTTTTGATTTCAAATATTTCATCCCTTAAGCTGGCCGCCCGTTCAAACTGCAAATTCAGTGCGGCTTGCTTCATCTCTTTTGTCATATCTTTAATAAGCTTAGTAAGCTCGTCTTTATTCATAGACTCTGGGTCTTTTTTAAGTTTTTCAGAAGGCTTCTCTTCAACCTCAAGCGTAGCCTTTATTATGTCATGCACTTTTTTCACAATACTCTTTGGCGTTATGCCATGCTCCAAATTATACTGTTTTTGGATAGCCCGGCGCCTGTTTGTCTCGCCGATCGCTTTTTTCATTGAATCTGTTATAACGTCCGCAAACATTATAACTTTTCCGTCTGAGTTGCGGGCTGCCCTGCCCACTGTTTGTATTAATGATGTTTCCGAGCGCAAAAAACCTTCCTTGTCCGCGTCTAAAATTGCAACCAGCGAAACTTCCGGGATATCCAGCCCTTCACGCAAAAGGTTTATGCCTACCAATACATCAAAAACATCCATACGCAAGTCGCGGATTATCTCAAGCCGCTCTAAAGTATCTATGTCAGAATGCAAGTACCTGACCTTTATCCCTGTTTCTTTTAAATAAGTAGTCAGGTCCTCCGCCATTTTTTTTGTCAATGTAGTTATTAAAACTTTTTGTTTACGCCCTACCACTTTATTTATTTCTGAAATAAGCGAGTCTATTTGCCCTTTAATAGGCCTGACCTCTATTTCTGGGTCCAAAAGCCCCGTTGGCCTTATTATCTGCTCGGCTACCAAATTGGAATGCTCCCTTTCATAAACCGAAGGCGTAGCGCTGACAAAAAGCATTTGGTTAATCTTGCTTTCAAATTCAGTAAACTTAAGCGGGCGGTTATCTAAAGCGGAAGGCAAACGGAAACCAAAATCCACAAGGGTTGTCTTGCGCGAGCGGTCCCCTTCATACATGCCGCGGACCTGAGGTATAGTAACATGGGACTCGTCCACAATAAACAAATAATCTTTTGGCAAATAATCCAAAAGCGTATGGGGGGTACTACCCGGCTCCCTGCCCGATAAGTGGCGCGAATAGTTTTCTATCCCTGAGCAAAAACCCATTTCGCGCATCATTTCCACATCGTAATTGGTACGCTGCATAATACGCTGGGCCTCTAATATCCTATCTTTTTCTTTTAGCTCGGCGGCACGCGTCTCCATCTCTTCTTCAATGTTTTTTGTTGCTATCATCATTTTTTCTTTTGTAGTAACATAATGGGATGCCGGAAAAATCACAATATGTTTCCTGACCCCTAAAATCTCGCCTGTTAAAACATTTATTTCTGTAATGCGCTCAATTTCGTCGCCAAAAAATTCTACCCGAAAAGCAATATCGGAGGAGTAGGCCGGGAATATTTCAACTACATCGCCACGGACCCTAAATGTGCCCCTGACAAAATTCAAATCGTTCCTATTATATTGTATCTCCACAAGCTTGCGCAAAACCTCGTCCCGCTCTTTGTGCATGCCCATACGTAAAGAGATTACAAGCGCGTTATAATCGATCGGGTCGCCAAGGCCATAAATACAAGACACGGAGGCCACGATAATAACGTCCCTGCGCTCAAACAGCGCCGCGGTTGCGGAGTGGCGCAGCTTATCAATTTCATCGTTAATAGATGAATCTTTTTCTATAAACGTATCTGAAGACGGGACATAAGCCTCGGGCTGGTAGTAATCATAATATGACACAAAATATTCTACGGCGTTATTCGGAAAGAACTCTTTAAACTCGTTATATAGCTGTGCCGCCAGGGTTTTATTATGGGCGATTACAATAGTGGGCCTATTAAGTGCTGCGATTATATTTGCCATAGTAAAAGTCTTGCCAGAACCTGTCACGCCTAAAAGCGTTTGAAATTTATTATTATCCCTAAAGCCCTTTGTAAGTTTTTCAATCGCCTCCGGCTGGTCGCCGGTAGGCTTAAAATCCGAAACAACTTCAAATTTGTCCATATATAATTACCCCTTTTAATCTAGATAAAAAATGACCCCTATACCGAGGCCAAAAAAAATTAATCTGCAACAACTTTAATAACTTCCCTTTTATTATAAGAACCGCAAGCTTTACATGCCCTATGTGAAGCCATAAGCTCACCACATTTATCGCAAGTAACCAGGTTAGGCATAGATATTTTCCATGACTGGGCCCTTCTTTTATCCCTTCTGGCTCTAGAGGTCTTACCCTTAGGACCGATACTCATATGCGTTACACCTCCTTATCGCTAAATAAACCTTCTAAACCCTCAAAAAAAGAATTTTTTGGCTGGCTGGCGCAATTACAGGCGCCCTTATTTAAGTTTTGCCCGCAAACAGGGCATAAGCCACTGCAATTTTCTGAACATGCCCTTCTAATTGGCAGGTTAAGAAGTAAGTTCATCTTAACTGCCCCACCTAAATCAATAGATTTGCCCAGCATGCCCCAAACCTCTTCTTCTTCGTTTTCCGTTTCGCTATATCTCTCAACAACAGGAAAAGAAAGCAGGTAATTGACCGGTTCTAAACATAGGTCGCAAGCAAATTCTAAAATTGCTTTTGCCTCGCCTTCAAATAAATAAAAATCGCCCAAATTTGTAATTGTGCCTGACAGGTCAATTTTAATTTCTTCCTTATTTAATTTATAACCGGAAGGTATAGCCCAGTTAATAGTTGTTTCAACTTTTAACTTTTCGCTTGCGTCCAGGTTGCCAACATAGATCTCCATCAACAGGCCCCCTTTCTACACTATAGCGCCTACATAAAATAATTAGCCAGAAAAATTTTAGCGCTTATTATGAAGTAAAACGCCATAAAACTTATAAAGCAAACATGAGTATTATAAAAAAAAAACGGGTGGTTGTCAATACACCCGCTTTTTTTAAATAAAAAATTTATTAGCCTAAAAGCGATTTTGTATCCCTTGCAATAACTAATTCTTCGTTTGTTGGTATCAGTAATACTTTTACTTTAGAATCGCCGGATGAAATAACAGTTAGTTTGCCGCGTACCGAATTCTTTTCGTTATCTATTTTAACACCCAAGTAGCTTAAATATGCACAAACCCTCTCCCTGCAGGATTTAGAGTTTTCGCCAAGGCCGGCGGTGAATACTATGGCGTCTACGCCGTTCATAGCGGCGGCATAAGCGCCAACATATTTAGCAACCTTGTAATAATAAACGTCTAAAGCGGCGATAGCGCGTTTATCGCCTTTATCTGCGGCGGCTTCAACATCGCGGAAATCTGAAGAGACGCCGGATACGCCTAAGACGCCGGATTTTTTATTGAGTATGTTCTCGACTTGTTTAGTATCAAGGTTTTCTTTTTCTTCTAAGAAAGAAATTATAGCCGGGTCAATATCCCCTGAGCGGGTGCCCATTGCCAAGCCTTCAAGCGGTGTAAAGCCCATAGTAGTGTCAACGCTTTTGCCGCCGTCAACCGCACAGATGCTGGCGCCGTTGCCTAAGTGGCAAGTGATTATTTTTAAGCCCCCGATATCTTTGCCAAGCGCGCTGGCGGCTTCAGAAGAAACAAATTTATGGCTTGTACCATGGAAGCCGTACCTGCGTACTTTATATTTTTCATAATATTCGTAGGGCAGCGCATATAAATAAGATTTTTCCGGCATAGTCTGATGGAAGGCCGTATCAAAAACCGCTACCTGCTTAACGCCCGGCATAATTTCCTCAACGGCTTTAATGCCGATTAAGTTTGGCGGGTTATGAAGCGGTGCCAAAGGGATACAATCTTCAATAGCTTTTATTACTTCATCAGTAATTACAACTGAGGAAGAAAAATATTCGCCGCCGTGGACAACCCTATGGCCAACTGCGTTTATTTCGTTTATGTCAGCTATTACGCCATGGTTTTTGTCCATCAAAGCGTCCATAACATATTTAATTGCGTCGGTATGGTTTTTCATTGGCATATCCGCGGCAAATTCTTCTTTGCCGGCCGGGCTGTGTTTCAAAAAGCCATCGATGCCGATCCGTTCGCAAAGGCCTTTAGCCAAAACGTTTTCATTATCCATATCTATAAATTGATATTTAAGTGACGAGCTGCCACAATTCAAAACGAGTACCTTCATATTTATTATGCCTCCAAAATTATCTGATTTAGTTTACTTGTGCTTGTAACACAGTTATGGCAACAACACCAACGATATCGTTTGCCGAGCAGCCCCTGGAAAGGTCGTTAACCGGCTTCCTTATGCCTTGCAGCACAGGGCCATAGGCTTCCGCTTTCGCCAAACGCTCTACTAATTTGTAGCCGATATTGCCGGCATCCAAATTAGGGAATATTAAAACATTAGCTTTGCCGGCCGCCGGGCTATCCGGCGCTTTTTTAGCCGCGATATCCGGGACTATGGCTGTGTCTAATTGGAACTCGCCATCTAATTTTAAATCCGGGGCTAATTCTTTTGCTATTTTTGTAGCTTCAACAACTTTGTCAACCAGCGTATGTTTCGCGCTGCCTTTTGAAGAATGGGAAAGCATAGCGATAACAGGCTCGCCGCCTACCAAGGCTTTAAAAGATTCCGCACTGGAGACTGCGATATTAGCAAGCTCTTCTGCATTTGGGTCTTGGTTAAGGCCGCAGTCCGCAAAAATAAAGATGCCGTCTTTGCCGTAATTGCAGTTTGGCACGTTCATAATAAAGAAGCTGGAAACTAATTTTGTGCCTTTGGCCGTTTTCAAAATCTGGAGCGATGGGCGCAAAACATTTGCGGTAGAGTTAACCGCACCGGCTACCATCCCATCTGCCAAGCCGCTATTAACAAGCATAACACCAAAATAAAGCGGGTCTAATAATAATTTAGCCGCTTCTTCTTTTGTCATGCCTTTACTTTTGCGGATCTCTACAAGCTCGCCAACCATTTTATCCATGTTTTCATATGATGCCGGGTT
>JAITVM010000262.1 GCA_031285815.1 Clostridiales bacterium
ATCCGGTTGATAGGTCAGAGGTGTAAGCATGGCGACATGTTAAGCTGGCTGATACTAATAGGCCGAGGGCTTGACCTATTATCTTCCTTATAATATGTTTACTCTATGTTTAGTTTTGAAGATATAAAACTTAATAAATGCCGACGTAGCTCAACTGGTAGAGCAACTGACTTGTAATCAGTAGGTTGGGGGTTCAAGTCCTCTTGTCGGCTTTTTATGGGGGAGTTCCCGAGTGGCCAAAGGGGGCAGACTGTAAATCTGTTATCTTCGATTTCGGTGGTTCGAATCCACCTTCCCCCACTTGTTTTGAGTTTTATAAATTTAATATTATTAACGCGGGGTGGAGCAGCTCGGTAGCTCGTCGGGCTCATAACCCGAAGGTCGTAAGTTCAAATCTTGCCCCCGCAATTAAAAAAACCTCACAGATTTAGTATTTGTGAGGTTTTTTCTCGGGCATATTTTCCCTTAATCTCTCCATTATATGCTTAATTACTTCAAATTGCCCTCTCGTTATACCACTTGGATATACCTGGCCCACTTGCTTTACCCTATCTTTTTAATAGGGGGTATAGCATTTTACTATGAGATTAAAAGGCAGTGATCAGGTTCTTAAGCGGGTTTAAAACTCCCTGTTTTTATAAAGTGAATATGATATATAACATGATAAAGCCATTACCATGAGCCAAGCAATAAAAATTACAATTGTAGCTACTAATGGGTTTAAAAATATCCACCCATATAAATTATTTAATATTTTTATTAAGTTAATATTTTTGAATATGACCGGTATAAATGCTATAGTTATAGAGCAAATAAAAATTGGGAAGTATGCCAGGAATTTAGCCTTTGCATAGCCTAACTTAAAATAAATTGGCAACTGTAAGCTTTCTACAAACGAAGCAATTATAAAGCAGGATACTACAGAAACTAATGCTTCAGTTAAATTTACAGCTTCAATGCTGCTTATTGATAGTATAAACAGAATTAATAAAATAATTAAGGCAAGTAATACGTTTAACATTATGGCAAAAATATACCTGCCTGTTACTATATCTTTTTTTTCTAATGGCAATGTAGCATATAAAGTATCAATGCTGTTTTTTTCACCAACTGCGAATGGGTACGATGTATAGATTGCAGCATACATCATTAGGACCCCGGACATAGTAAGTATACTGCTGCTCAGCCCGATAAAAACAAAAATCACTAAAAACCCCATTAAGTTTGATGGTGATAGAAATGGTTTTACTGTTAAAAAATCAAGTTTAGCAAAATTAATAACTCTGCCCATGAAGCTTATCCCCCTTATTCATAAATACAATAATTTCATCAAGGCTTATCTTTTCAAATGAGATATGTCTAGGCAAATTGGCTTGGTCTCCAGCCTTTACCATGCCTTCAAAGCCATACCCATTTTCCCGTAGGCCAATTATATATTTTTTATGCCTCTCTGTTAAGTCAGATAAACCCCCCTTAACTAATAAGTATGATTCAATCAGTATATCTTTTTCACCAGTGAATTGTATCTTGCCATCGATTATAAATGTAATGTAATCTGCTATTTTTTCTAAATCAGAAGTTATATGCGTCGAGAATAAAATACCTTTGTCACCATTTGAAATATAATTACTTAAAATATCCATTAGCTCATCCCTGGCAACAGGGTCCAGCCCAGATGTCGGTTCATCTAAAATAAGAAGCTTTGCATTATGTGACATTGCTACTGCAACCATAAGCTTAACCTTCATGCCACGTGATAAATTTTTTACTTGTTTGTTTTTGGAAATCTCAAATTTATTTATGGAGCTAGTAAAAATATCATGGTTCCAGCCCTTATAAAATGGTGAAACAGCAGCTTCAACATCTTTAACCTTCCACGCATCTAAGTAGTACGGAAAATCCATTACAACCCCAATATCATTCATAATACCCCTATCTGTATGGGGGGCACGGTTTCCGAATAGGCTAATTTCACCGCTATCCGGCCTGACTATATTTAATATAGATTTTATCGTAGTAGTTTTGCCGGCACCATTTGGGCCGATAAACCCCATTATATAGCCGGCTGGTATTCCAAATGAAACATCATTAAGGCTAAAGCCTTCGTAATTTTTTATTAGATTCCTGATTTCCAAAATATTATTCATAAGTTTCCTCCTTGGAGATTAACCCTATAATATTATAAAATTCACTTTTTGGTATTTGTGCATTTTTTGCTGCCGTTATTGCAGATAATATATTTTTCTCAATATCCCTTAGCGCCTGTTCACGGATTAATTCGCTGTCCTTAGGTTTAATGAAGCAGCCTTTGCCAGGTACGGTTGCAATAAAACCTTCTTGCTCAAGTGAATTGTAAGCACGTGTCGTGGTAATGACGCTAATTTTTAAATCCCGGGCAAGCTGCCGTATTGAAGGCAGTGCTTCACCTTCTGCCAATTCGCCTAAATATATGGCTGTTTTAATTTGCTCTTTAATTTGTTCATAAATCGGCACACCGGCTGTGTTAAGGATTATGATTTTCAATTCATCACCCCGTCAATACTGTATATAGACTATATATACAGTATATGCATAAAAATTTATTTGTCAATAGTTTTGAAATAAAAAAACCGGCTTCAATAAATCAAGCCGGTGTAAATTTAATCATATGCAATCTTTTATAAGCGCATACATATCCATATCTAAAACTTTTCCGTTTTTATAAGTATAACAGAAAAAAGTTGGCTAGTGTACAATTTATATTGAGTATGCGCTAATAGCTTATAACCAAGGTAGTTATAATAATTTCTTCCTGGTGATATGCTTAGCTATTTTTTCCCGCAATTTATCTGGGTTAAAGGGTTTAACGATAAAATCGCTGGCACCGAGGGCAAGTGCTGCAGTAACATTGTCAACAGTCCCTTCAGATGTTAAAAAAATTATAGGGGTGTTTTTATGCTCTTCAAATTTTCTGATTATTGGTATTAAGTCAAAACCATTTAGCCCGGGCATTAAATAATCCAGCAAAAACAAATCCGGTGTTAACTGGTTCAAAATTTTTTCTATCATAGTTGGTTTAGGCAAAGTAAATACTTTATACTCGCCGCTTAATACAGCTGACACAGATTTTAATATTATCGGCGAATCATCAACTACAAGCACAAATAATTTCCGGTTATCTTCCTCGTCGTCAAGGATTTTAATATAGCTTTTTAAAGCCATTCCTTCATCAGATAGATGTTCCGGTTTTTTCAAACGCTTTGCTAAGTTTATTTTTCGCAAAGCTTTATCATAACCCTTATCGAACCTTTCGGCATGGAATGAAGCCAGCCTTAAATTTCCCCTGTCATAGGCATCAAGTAAGGCGTAAAGGTCAGCAATAAGGTTCTGGCTATTCAAAGCTTCTAATATAACAGATATATTGTGCAGCTCTTTATAATCGTTGATATCGCTCTCTCGTAAAATCATATTTTTTAATGCCCTTTTAACGCCGGGTGCTACTTTTATAAATTTAGATAAAAGCCCAAAATAATCCTTGACTAATAAATATGGTTTGTCCGCAGAGATTTTACGTATATTTAAGAAATCATATTTTAGCATGCTATATAAATCAAAAAATTCTTTTTCGGTATTCTCCATGGTTGGCTAACCCCTTGATATTTAAATAAGCCTTTGAATGTACACTTCGGCCTCGTCATAATCCATCATCATTACAGCGTCTTTAATCTTTTCTATTTCTTCTTTTAATGCCCCTTTTACGCCTATCTTATCTAGCTTCGCCACTTCATTATCAATAAGGACTAGGTCTTCCTCTCCGAAGGCATTAAGCATATTTTTTAAAATTTCCGGCAATTCCGGCGGTATTACCATTTCCCCGCTGCTGCCGCTTATTAGTGAAAAGGCTTCTTTTAATTCAGAATTTAAGGACAATAACCCATGGGTTAAATAGGGTAGTTTTTCTTTACATTGGTGTATCCCAATTTTGTCAGAGTGCCTCTCTAATTCAAAAGCTTTTTCGGATAACTCTAATGCGCCTACATTTGCTAACGCACCTTTTATGCCATGGACTTCTATCTTGAAATTAACCATATCTTCGTTTGATAGAAACTCATTTAGGTTTTTGTTGCACTTCTCGATTTCCCTCATCATTAGCTTTAAAGTTTTTTCATAGACGCCCCATTGGCCATCTACCCTATCAAGGCCCACAGAAATGGATAAGGCATCAATCCGGCGGATTTTATCCCAAAATATTTTGTGTTTTTCGTCCGCTGTTTTATCATGGGTATATTTTTCAACCGGCGGCTCGAGCAGTTTTTCCTGGGGTATCCATTTACTTAAAACTTTAAATAAATCCTTTTTAATAATGGGCTTTGATAAATAGTCATCTAAGCCGGCTTGCAGCAAGGCTTCTTTTGTACCGGTTATTGCGCTGGCAGTTAGGGCTATAATAGGTATCTCTACACCTAAGCCACGTAAAGCTTCCGTTGTCTCTACGCCATCCATTTCCGGCATCATATGGTCCATGAAAATAATATCGTATTTGTTTTTTGAAACTAATTCTATAGCTTCTTCACCGGATGACGCCATATCTGCTTCTATATGGGATAACCTCAGTAGGCCATAGGCAACATTAAGGTTAATAGGGTTGTCGTCAACTACCAAAATCCTGGCGCCCGGTGCGTATACAGAAATATCCGAATTATCAGTGCGGTGTATGAGGGCTTCATCGCCTAAAATTTTAGGGATTTCAATTTGGAACGATGAGCCTTTGCCATATATGCTTTCCACAGAAATACTGCCCCCCATCATTTCGGCAATAGATTTTGTTATGGTAAGCCCGAGCCCGGTACCTTTTATTCCACGGTTTTTTAATACGTCGGCCTGCTCGAATGCGTCAAAAAGGGTTTCCAGGTTTTCTTCGCGGATCCCTATGCCTGTGTCGCTGATATTTACTCTTATGGTGGAATCAGTAGTGCTGACAGACATTTTTACATAACCTTCTTTAGTGAATTTAATAGCGTTGCTTAATAGGTTAAGCAGCATCTGCCGAAGCCTGACATCGTCACCGTATAAACTTGATGGTACGTTTTCGCCTACTGATAATTTGAATGAGATACTTTTATCAGCGATTAAAAAGTGTACGGTTGAGCTAATATTATCGATTAAGGCCTTAAAATCAAAGTGGACCGGTATAAGCTTTAATTTTCCGGCTTGAAGTTTAGATACATCTAAGATATCGTTAATTATATTTAAAAGGGCCATTGCGGAAATTTTTATATCTTCGACATACCTGAATTGGCGTTTTGTGAGGCCCTCTTGCAGCAACAATTCAGACATGCCCAAAACCGAATTCATTGGTGTGCGTATTTCATGGGACATATTAGCTAAAAATTGTGTTTTAGTTTCATTAGCAACTTGTGCAGCCTCTTTTTGAAGCTTTGCCTTACGTTCACGCTCGGTGATTGCCTGCATTTCTTTTTCTTTAGCTTTAACTTCGCGCAAATCACGGGAAAAGGATAGGTAGTAATACGAGTCCTTCCATGGGATTCTTACAATTTTAGTATCTACAGGGATAAGTTCGCCGGAAGCTGTTTGAAAAGTACGCTCCAGGTCGAGGGACTCTTCTTCTATCAAGGACTGTAGCATTTCTTCTGTTTTAACTTCACTTTTTGTCCCATCCGGCTGGTATTCCGGGAAAAGGGTATGAAACTCTTTTAAAAACTTCGCCTTTTCGGGCACCCCTAATACATTTAATGCTTCCTGGTTGCAGTCTATAATATTCCCGGTGTTATCTCGTAATATGCAAATAAGGGGGGTGCTGTCAAGCATGAGCTTTATCCGCCCCTCGGCTTCTTTTGCCTCTTCTTCTTTTTTTATAGCATCTGTTACGTCATATAGGTACATGATTACCAAATGCTCAAATAACCATGAAAAGCGTGTGGCGTTAACAAGAAAATAAAGAGGCTCGCCACCGGCTTTTGCTAAGCGCATATTAGCTTGCGCATAGCTTTTTTCAAGGCTTTCAAGAATGAGGCGCTGCTTAATGCTTTCAGATTTATTGCCATCCGCTTGATACTCCGGCTGTATAGACCTAATAAATTTGTCAAATTCTTTTGGGCTCAAATTATCAGGCGCATCAAAAATTTGTGCGGCCGGGCCATTATAACGGATAATATTAGCGCTACCGTCCAATGCTATGCAAGGGACTACAGTTGTGCTTATTATATCATTCAAACGGGTTGAAGCTTCCTCAATCCGTAGTTCTGTAATATCATGTGACACGATAATTATTCCGTCAAAATTATCATATTCGTCTGAAATTTTTTTATTTGTTATCCTATATAAACGTTTTACCCCACTGGGCCACCTTACCGCCGTATCTTCCGACAGCTCGTTTTCACCTGACATAACACGGGATAATTGTATTGATACCGCTTCCATGTCAATAGCGTCATGGAATAATAATTTATATGCTTCGAGTACAGGCATGCCGATAAAATCATGCCCGTCAACTTCAGCTAAGCTTAGGAGGCTGCCGCTAAGATAAACTATTTTGGCTTCGTTATCCAATAATAAAGAATATGTGGACGCTGTGTCCATTAATGCTTTTATATAACCGTTAAGTTTTTGCAAGTCAAAGGTACGCTCTTCGACACGCCGCTCAATATGGCGCATGTATTCTTGTAGCACGCTTAACATATTGATAAATGCGCGGCGTAGTGTGGCGATTTCATTTTTTTCATGATACTTTTCGCTGGGGAAGCCAAAATTTGCGCCTTTATAGTCCCCTGACGCTATTTTTTCGGCCTGTTTGGTTAAATCTTTTATTGGGTTTAATATTTTGTTTGTACTAAGGTAGACTATTAAAATAATTAAGGCTAAGCTTAGTGCGCTGGCAATTATGATAGAAATAATAATGCCTTTAAATTCGGCATATAGTTCACTAAAAGGTGTACCTATGTGCAGGAACAGCATAAGCTGTTCGTGGCCAACATTTATCAAAATTGGCGTTAGGTGGCGGAAAACTTTTTCATGTATTATTGGGGAGATGATTTCGTCGGAATACTCTTTGCCCTCCTCAATTGCCAGGTCAAAACTGGGCGGGTTATTAAAACCAAGCCCTTCAAGGGTATTTCCGATAAATTTGCTTCCGCTGGCATGCAAGATAGTAGTTTTTTTATTAAAGATCATAACTACCCGGTTTTGCTTTTTGTGTAAATCATCAACCTGGTTTAAAATGTCGGGGTATAAAATATCCATGCAGCATACGCCAATTACCTTATCGCCAACATAAATCGGGACGCTGACAAGCAGGGAATATGTTGGGTGGCCCCCGTACCCAGCGTCATGGATAAAATCTACGTTAGAATAAGAGTTGCCGGTTAAAAGTGGCTCATAAAACCAAGGTGAAGCAGCTGGGTCTTCTAAATTGATTTCTGTTGCAATTTTGGTATCTTTAGAAATATTGCCGCCGTCTTTGATAAACCCGTTAACATACCGCCTATTTTTATAAAATACCCCTTTATCAAAAACAAGCCAAGCACGGTTGGCGCTGGCGTCCATCTCAAGGAGGCTTATTAAAATATCGTCTGCAGAGCTGTCTTCTTGCCCTAAATTAAAAGTTAGCCTTGAAAGAGAATGCTTAGTTGTGTTCAGTAATTGGATTGCCGACGCAAAACTTTTTTCTACGGATTCTGTAATTTGCTTGGCGTTATCTATATTTACTGCTTTCGCGTTTTCAATGCTTTTAACAAAAAGGGTATTAGAAACGAATAGGATTAACACAGTAAAAATAGCGGCGACAATTGAAAGCGTGCCCAGTACTACCTTATTTAAGTAACTCATTTTACGGCCTCCTTGATTTTATCTGAAAGGCTGAGGAATAAATCTACTAAACTAGGGTCAAATTGTGTCCCGCGGTTTTCTGAGATTACCTTTATGGCTTCATCATGGGATAGGGCTTTTTTTTCCGGCATTTCGGTAATAAGGGTATCATAATTGTCAGCAATAGCCATTAGCCTGGCTTGTAACGGTATTTCTTCACTATTTAAATTATTTGCGGGGCGGCCGCCGGGCCGCTCATAATACTTCCTTGCCAGGAGCTTAGCATATTCTAAAAGGGCATGTTTTGGGATTTTCTCTTGCAAGCTTTCGATAAGTTTTTTACCGTATAGAGACTGTAGCTTGATTTCAATCAATTCTTCGTCGGAAATACGGGTTTGTTTCAAAATCACATCGTCGCGTAATTTTATTTTGCCTGTATCATGCAATGAAGCGGATTTTAAAAAAGCCTCGATATCCCATTTTGAAATTTCTGAAGAATAAGGCCCGCTTTGTTTCATAGCATTAATTAAAATATCTAAATATTTCTGGATACGCTCAACATGGTGCCCGGCCTCTTCATCAAGGAATTCTATAACGTCTGACGCCCACATAAATAAAGCGTTTTGTAGGACGGTTATATCTTTCATCTGCTCATTTATCTGCCCTATAAGGTTGCCGTTAAATTCACGCAGTTCGTTTTTTTGTGCCTGCAGCATTAAATGCAGCTCGACCCTTTTAATTAATATTGGGCGCGAAAAAGGTTTAGTAATGTAATCCACAGCCCCTAATGAAAGGCCAATAAGCTCGTTTTCCACATCGTTTTTGCCCGTCAGGAATATTACCGGTATATCGGCGGTAGCAGCATTTGATTTCATTGCCTTTATAGCATCATACCCGTTCATTCCAGGCATATCTATATCAAGCAGGACTAAATCCGGCGTGAAATTTTTTAGTGACTGTATAAGTTTTTCGCCGGATGGGATAGTGATAACCGTATATTTTTCTTGTAGGACTGTTTTGCCGGTATTTAAGTTTACGGCATTATCATCTACCAAAAAGACACAAGCTTTTTGTATGCCCATTCTGTATGCCTCCATTTAGCGGTTATATAAACAGCCTTAGTATGCCCCAGATATCTAAACTCATATTCAAATTTTTATAAAATAGCGTTTTATTATCAAAAAAATTGGCACAATAATATATATTAACTTATACTGGGCATACAAATATATTTTTAATAACTATCAAAAAAATAGTTATATGTCGATTAATAATAAATAAATAAGCAGATATAAATCGATTAATTTCGAAAATTTATATTTATTGCTATAAACTGCAAAAGGGCTCAAAATTTAGCTGTGAAGGATGGGGCAGATGTTAAAAAAAAGCATGAAGGGTAAAATTATTCTTCCAACAATTATTATCTTAATACTATTAGTCGTTTTGATGAGTGTATATTCCGCCATAAGGTTTTCCAGTTTTGCTGATACGCTTTTTGTTGATAGGATTTCAGCAATATCAGAAAGCATAAAGCATTATTTAGACGTCTGTAAAAAAAATACTAAAGCTGCGGCGGTGTCAACGGCCAACGACCCTGATATTTCCAAGGCTATTAAGATGCGCGATAAGGATGAGGTATTGAGGCTTTTGGCCCCAACTATTGAATTATATGATATTAATTATTATACGGTAACGGACTCAACGGGTACTGTGCTTTTAAGGACACATGAGCAAGACAATTTTGGGGACGTAGTTACAAACCAAAAAAATATTAGCGACGCAATCAATGGGAAAGTATCCACTTATTATGAACAGGGGACGGCCATAAAAGTTTCCGCGCGGTCCGGGGCCCCTGTATATGATGAATCGGGGTCACTGGTAGGCGTTATTTCCGCCGGTGTGCGGCTTGATACGTTTGAAAGGCTTGATAGCCTTAAGCAATATTTTGGTGCAGATTTGTCAATGTTTTTTGATGGCGAAGCAATTGCAACTACAATCCAAACAAATGGCGTGCGTGCGGAGGGCTTAACAATAGAACCTCTTGCATCCCAAACCGTTATGGAAAATAAACAAGAATATTTTGGCGAGGAAAATATCCTTGGCGAAGACTATAGCACATACTACCACCCTTTTATTAATGCCTCTGGTCAAGTTTTTGCGGTTTTGGTAGCGGGGAATTCAAACGCCGCTATGATTACGGAGGTTAACTCGCTTGTTAGGGGGGCTATTGTTATTGGCCTTTCCGGCCTTGCGGCCGCGGTTATTGCGATGCTGATGGTTACGTCAGCCATATTAAGGCCAGTCAAGCGTTTAGTTAGCCTGGTATCAGATGTTTCACGTGGGGAGCTTAACAACAATAAATATTCCGAGGTGGAAAGCTCTGATGAAATAGGCGGGCTTACAAAGGATGTTTATAAACTTGTCGACGTTATTAAATCTATGATAAATGAACTAAGCCAGCTTAATAAAGAGATAGAAGTCAATGGGGATTTTGATTTCCGGATTGACAGCGGCAAGTATAGCGGCGCGTTTAATGAAATGATAAACGGTGTTAACGGCGTTTTGGATGGGCAATTAAGGGATACTAAAAGCATATTGTACGCGCTTTCTGAAATCGGTGACGGGAATTTTTATGTAAAAACCGAAAAGCTGCCGGGAAAAAAAATTGTCTTCTACCAAAGTGTAGAAGCTCTGGCATCTAAATTAAAAGAAATACATTTGGACATAGAAAATTTGGCAAAGGGGGCGGCGGATGGAAATTTGGATGTTAAAGTGGACCCATCAAAATTTCAAGGCGGCTGGGCCCAATTGCTTGAAAGCTTGAATTTATTTGTTGACGCTGTAGCCCGCCCTCTTTCTGAGATAGAAATTTCGTTAGGTGAAATGAAGCAGGGGAATTTTGAAAGCAAGATGAAGGGCAATTACAAAGGCGCGTTTGATTCTGTTAAACAGGCAGTTAATCTAACCGAAGATATTACACTATCTTATATAAAAGAGATAACGCAAATTCTGGAGGCAATCTCGGAGGGCGATTTGACAGTATCAATAGCCCATGAATATATTGGCAGTTATTCTCCAATAAAAGAGGCGCTTATTACTATTTTAAATTCGCTTAATAAATCCATGAACAAAATAGACGAGGCTTCTGAAAAAGTCCTCGGCGGCGCGGGGCAAATTAATTATAGCTCCATGCGCCTGGCTGACGGCTCTACAAACCAAGCCGCATCTATAGAAGAATTGACGGCTTCAATTGAAGCGATAAACCAAAAGACCAGGCTTAATTCTGAAAACGCAACAAATGCGGATAAGCTCGCCCGGCAGTCTACATTGCATGCCCAAAGCGGGAATGATGCAATGCAGTCTATGGTATCATCCATGGATAGCATAAAACAATCTTCGGAGCAAATATCAAAAATAACCAGGACAATTGAAGATATTGCGTTCCAAACGAATTTATTGGCTTTAAACGCAGCAGTAGAAGCGGCCCGTGCAGGCGAGCATGGCAAAGGCTTTTCTGTTGTGGCGGAAGAAGTGCGCAACCTTGCCCTTAAGAGCCAACAGTCTGCCCATGATATAACAAGCATAATTTCTGATTCCAATGAAAAAGTTAATGACGGGATGAATGCGGCAACAGAGGCGGCATCTTCCCTTGAGACTATTGTAGACGACGTGCAGCAGATTTCGGGTATTATCTCAGAAATTGCAAATATGTCTTATGAGCAGGCTGAATCGATATCTTACCTTAACACCGGCGCAAGCGAAATTTCAAAGGTTGTTATGGAAAACTCAGCCGCTACCCAGGAATGCGCTTCAGCCTCTCAAGAGTTGAATTCGCAAGCGGATATGCTTAAACAGCTGGTAGCCTTTTTTAAACTTAAATAAAAGATCAAGCCGGGATTACTTCATAGTGGCCACAGGGTATTTGCAAGAGCCCTGCGGCCATATCTAAAGCAGATACTTAAACTGTTATGGTTGGATTATCCGATTCACCGAAAATATTAAACTCAACCTCTACATCTGAGATAAAGATATTTCCCAGCGCCTAAGACGCATTTGCCGCCCTATATACGCGAATAGAGACATCGATATGATTGTACTCTATGTCATCCGGGTC
>JAITVM010000167.1 GCA_031285815.1 Clostridiales bacterium
TCATCAAAATTATTCAATGCATTATCAAACACAACTTGGACAGATTTGAAGTATGTCCCGTCATTCAATTCAATAAACCCAAAATTCTTGTTATCCCTAATGGTCTTTACCCAGCCCCCAAAAGATACTTCCTTGCCGGTAAAAGATTTACTGTCCAAAAAGACGTCTTTGATTTTTGTGTACATTTTACTTCCACTCCTAATAATTTTATAATACGGCAAACTGATAAAACCTAACCGTATAAGTATAGCTAACCCGAAGGTTTTAGCACGGGGTTTGGGGCGAGTTTGAAACGGGTTAACTATAGCTTTATGTTGACTTCCAAAAAATAATATCATAATTATATATGCTTTTGTAAAAAATTGCACTAGTTATTTATTTATAGAAACGGAAATAAAAAATACGCGTATGCCTACCACTGGCGTGCGCGTATAAAAAAATTCATGTACCCCTTAGTTTTTTTTGGGCAGCGCCCCGTCTAGCAGCCTTAAAAAGTTCCCGCTAAATATGCCATCCGCAATTTGTTTGCCGAATTCAGGCAGAAGCATGTCATATAATTTTGACAAACCACACACATCGCTTATTCCGCCTACTGCTTCATCTATGCCATCAAAATCGCACCCAAGCCCAACATGGCCCGGGCCAATTAAATCAACCATATGGGTTATATGCGGCAACAAATCTTCAAAAGCAGCACTCCCGCTTTTTACAAATGGTGGGTATAAATTAATGCCTACAACGCCACCGGAGTTTTTTATAGCTTTAAGCTGGTCATCTGTTAAATTACGTTTATGCGGGCAAATGGCATAGCTGTTTGAATGGCTGGCGATGAACGGTTTTTTGGCGGCTTTCGCAACATCCCAAAACCCTTCCTGGTTTAAATGCGAAACATCTACAATCATATCCATATAGTTCATCCTCTTTACAACATTTAGCCCAAAATCAGTAAGCCCACCCCCATTTACTACCGAAACGCCGTCCCCTAGTTTGTTCCTTTTATTATGCGTAAGCGTTATGCACCTAATGCCAAGCTCATAAAATATTTCTAAATTTGAAATTTTGCCCTCTAACGCCTCGCCGCCCTCTAAAGCGAGGACCGAAGCGATTTTATTATCCAGGCTGAATTCCAGAATATCCGTAGCATAGGAGACTGTATCGATATATTTATAATATTTATTAACCTGGTCGTAATAAAAATTTATAATTTTCAATGTGTTTTTAAACGGCATATCAAGTAGCCCATCATTAAGGTAGATCGCGAAAAATTGAACAGGCGCAGTAAACCCAGATAACTTTTTCAAGCTAATTTGGCACCCGTTATCAAAAAAGTCCATATTGCTGCCGAATAACTTCGTTATAGTGTCGCAATGCGCATCTACTAAAGAAATCATTTTTTTCCCCCTAAGCAATTTTAGAAATTAACGGCCGTTGGATGGCCTTAATTTTTTAATTGCAATACTAAAAATAATGTGGCATAAAGCCTGCTTAAGTTATCCACAAATGATTAATACCTATAGCTTTACTCTTATGATATGTATGGCATCCGTTTTTTGTCATAAGCTTTTACCTCCGGGTCTGCTTTATTAACGATAATTATGATTACCTGCAGACACAGCAAGGATACAAATTTTAAACATGGCCGATATATTTCGTCAACTCGGGTAACCCCAGGCGTATATGCATTCGCCCGGAAAATAAAATTATTGCAATCAACACTTTATCCTGATAAAATAAAATAAAAATTTTAGGAGGCTTACCGATGCCACAAGAGAATATGAACCCGCTAATAAATGCGCAAAACCAAATAAAAATCGCCTGCGATGCCCTAAAATGCGACCCGGCAGTTTATGAAATATTAAAAGAGCCACAAAAAGTAATTGAAGTTTCAATCCCGGTTAAAATGGATGACGATTCTGTACGAATTTTCAAAGGGTACCGCTCCCAGCATAATAATGCAGTAGGCCCAACAAAAGGCGGAATAAGGTTCCATCAAAATGTCAACTTGGATGAAGTTAAAGCCCTTTCAATTTGGATGACTTTAAAATGCCAAGTAACTAATTTGCCTTATGGCGGCGGCAAAGGCGGCATTACTGTTGACCCGTTTACACTTTCACAGGGCGAACTTGAACGGCTGTCACGCGGTTATGTACGCGCGATTTATAATATGATTGGCGAAAAAGTAGATATACCTGCACCAGACGTTAATACGAACAGCCAGATTATGGCTTGGATGACAGACGAATATTGTAAAATTTCCGGAAAGAACGAAATCGGCGTATTCACCGGGAAACCAATTGAGATAGGCGGCTCTAAAGGCCGGGGCCGTGCCACAGGCCTTGGCGTTGCGATTATGGTTAGGGAAGCCCTTAAAAAACAAGGCAAAGATATTAAAGGCGCAAAAATTGGCGTCCAAGGTTTCGGGAATGTTGGCAGCCATACATGCAATGAGCTTTATAAAATGGGTGCAAAAATTGTCGCCGTTGCTGTTAAAGATGTTATGCTCTATGATGAAAACGGCATCGATATCCCAAGCTTAATCCCTTATGGCCTCGCCCATAATAATTTAATAGGCGGCTATTGCCCAGAAAAAGAACTCCCTGACAAAGATTTATGGGGGCTGCCTTTAGATGTTTTATCACCTTGCGCATTAGAAAATGCAATAACTGTAAAAGAAGCTGAAGAAATAAAAGCCGGGCTTATTGTAGAAGGCGCTAACGGCCCTATAACCTCTGAAGCAGACGCAATTTTAAATTCGCGCAATATTTTAGTCATACCTGATATATTGGCAAATGCCGGCGGCGTTACTGTTTCTTATTTTGAGTGGGTACAAAATTTGTATGGGTATTATTGGGCAGAAGAGGAAGTATCTGAAAAAGAGGAAATTGCTTTGGTTGAACCATTTAAGCTTATTTTTGATATCGCCAAAGAATATAATGTGTCTTACCGTACCGCAACTTATATGTTTGCAATCAAAAAACTTGATACTTGTATGAAATTAAAAGGCTGGTATTAGAAGTTTATTTTTATAAGGATATATGCTATATAAGGAGTTTCAAAACGACACTCCACACTATAGCGCAATCGCCCTGTTTGCGGTACATTCAGAGGATTGCGGATATAAGGAAAGGAGGGTATCGTAAACAGCGCAGAGAAAAAGATTATCGGCTTTGCCCTGCGCTGTTTTTATTTCACAGCTTGGCTTCATCAATCGCATGGATTGATTGCTCTTTT
>JAITVM010000107.1 GCA_031285815.1 Clostridiales bacterium
TTATGCGTACTTTTTTAGGTAAAATAAAACCACGCAACCTTATGTTTATCCCAATTATAGATGACAATATATTTATGGGCATTATTGTTTTGGCAAGTGTTTATTCATATACTGAAAACCATATTGAGCTTTTTGAAATTGTTAGGTCATATATTGGGGTTTCGGTTAGCAATGCGCTGACTTTTGAAAGGACAACCCGTTTATCTAATGAGCTAAAATTCCAAAATAGGCTTGTGCAGGACTTGAATGACGATTTAGAAAAGAAAGTATCCAACCGTACTGCTTTTTTGAAAAATATAATTGACAGTGTAGATGATTCGGCAATTTATGCACTTGATAAAGATTTTAGGATAACGGCGTGGAATAAGGGTACCGAAAAACTTTTTGGCTTCTCCGTAAACGATGTTATGGGTAAATCTATCGAGTATGTCTTCTCTAAAGGCGAATTTAATTATATAGACATTAAACAAAAATTTGAACTGGTTATAAAAGAGAACAAAATAAGTGAATCAGGCTGGAGAAAAAGAAATGACGGCAGTTTATATTTTGCTGAGATAACATATTTTAAAATGTCAGACAATAATGGTGCCCTTTTGGGTTATGCCAGCATAATAAAAGAAATGACAGAATTAAAGAGGGCGGAAGATTCGCTTTGGCTTCAGCGGGGGTTAACACAAAAAATATTAGATTCTTCATCGCGTGCCCTTGTTGTAACCGACGCTAAAGGGCAGGTAGAATTATTTAATAATAATGCATGTAGGCTGCTTAAAACCACAACTATGTATGGCAAAAAGATTTCTGATTTTTTTGAGAATGAAAACGAGCTTTTGAATATTATCAAATATATTTCGAAAGGGAACCATGTAGCAGATTCGCGGTTTGCATTAAGCGATAATGATGGGGAGATAGCCATACGTATCAATAGCCTTTACGACCGTTCAGAAATAACAATAAAATTGCTGTTTTATTTATATCTTTGAGTATAAATTTAAAATAAAAATCATCCCCCTGGACAAATTTATTGACCATAAATTTGTTAGGCTCATAAATAAAATTTATAAACACGGCAGAATACTGCCGTGTTTTTGTGTTACACTGGTATTGGTGGTGATGAATATGAAACTGGACCGTTTGCTTGGAATATTAACCATACTGCTACAAAAAGACCGCGTTACCGCGCCTGAGCTGGCTGAAAAATTCGAGGTTGGCCGCCGCACAATCGGGCGTGATATTGAAGCCTTGTGTATGGCGGGAATCCCTGTCGTCACATATCAGGGGAGCGGCGGCGGTATTTCAATAGCCGAAGGGTTCAAACTGGACAAGAGCATTTTAACGGTAGATGAACTGTCCGGAATAATTGCGGCGCTTAAGGGGATTGGCAGCGTTTCAAAGCTGTCAAACGTTGAACGCGTTTTAGACAAGCTCCTCACAAATACTGATGCGGTTGTATCAATGAATGAACCGGTTATCATAGACCTTGCTTCACATTATAAGGGGCAGCTTACCGAGAAGATTGAACTGATAAAACGTGCTGTACTCCACAGCCAGATAATTGAGTTCGACTATTTCTATGAAAAGGGGGAATCGCACCGCCGTATAGAACCGTGTTTTGTTATCTTCCAATGGGCGGCGTGGTATGTTTTTGGGTTTTGCTTGGAACGTTCAGATTTTCGGATGTTCAAACTACAGCGGCTTTGGAATCTGCGTTTATGCGGCGATAAGTTTGTACCACGCGAAACCCCGCTTGAGGGGCGCGACTTTAACGCTTGTTTTTCTGCGGATAAGGAAAATAAACTGGTTGCGCTGTTTGACCAATCTGAAAAGTATCGGCTTATTGAAACCTATGGGCTTGATTGCTACGAAGAAACCGCTGATGGGTTGCGTTTTGAAATAGGTTTTACGAAGCGGGCCTATATTCTGGGTTGGCTGCTTGGTTTCGGTGGTAGGGTAAAAGTATTAGAGCCTGAGTTTATGGTGGAAGATTTGAAAACCGCCGCCGAAAATATTTTGTTAAGATACAAGTAAACAAGACATGATGTTGTCGTGTTCGCTATGTTAAAGTAGTTAAAACTAAATAAAGAGGAGACATGACAATGGTAGGATCTAGGTGCGGTATTCTGTGCAGCGGGTGCGGTTACAGGGAAAAGATGGGCTGCGGCGGCTGTGTACACATTAACAAGCCGTTTTGGGGCGACTCCTGCCCTGTAAAAAGCTGCTGTGAAGGCAAGGGGTTTATGCATTGCGGAAAATGCGGAGATTTCCCGTGCGCATTACTGAATCAGTTTGCTTACGATAAAGAAGAGGGCGACGGCGGCAAGCGCATTGAACAATGCAAAAAATGGGCGGTGAGCGAATAATGTATACGGTATATGTTTACGTTCTTGATACTTTGGCCGATTGGGAGTTAGGATATGTTACTGCGGAGCTTAATTCCGGGCGATTTTTTAAAAAGGGTGCAGCCAGTGTATCACTAAAAACAGTTAGCTGCTCTAAAGAGCCAATCAAAACAATGGGCGGGATGACAATAATGCCAGATTGCTTAATTGATGATATGGTTGTGGATAAAACAAGCGTGTTGCTACTACCGGGCGCGGACACATGGAACGACCCGAAGCATGGCGCTATCATCGAAAAAGCAAGAGGGTTTCTCTCTTTAGGTGCTGTGGTATGCGCAATTTGTGGGGCTACGGCCGCGCTTGGGGGTGCAGGGTTACTGGATAACCGCCTTCACAC
>JAITVM010000138.1 GCA_031285815.1 Clostridiales bacterium
CCGTTCTATATCAAGGGATATAATTATTATATTTTGAAGGTTAAGGATTTGCATCCCATTAAGCCCGTATTCACGGTAGCTGCCTTCGTTATAGGATATTACTTTTTTTAGCTGGGACTTAAAGGTTCTTATTGTATGTAAGGCCTCATCGTGCCGGCTGGGGTCTTGTAAACTGCTACATAAATTTATTGCGCTGTCTACTAAGTTGCAAAATTCTATATGCATGCCTAGGCCAGCTGTATTAAGCGCATCTATTTCATCAATATAGCCGCCGTTATAATTTTCTAGTATTTCATTCGAGAAGCCTAAATATGCGTTTTTAAAATTTACATAATTTATTAAAAATTCATTATGTAAAAAATTTAGTTCAGTTATGTTTTTATCCGTTTCTCTGTTATAATATTCTACGGAATTATTGTATGCCAAAACAAGTGGGGCAACCGAGTCATAAAGAGGCTGGTATTTTTCCAGTTTTGGTAACGGAAGCGGTTTTTCTATGGTATTAAAAAATTGTGGCTCTAGTGCTGCAGAAAAAGCCACGCCTTTATATTCCAAAGTATCTGAAAGGCCACAGGTTTTTTTATAGTCTGAAATTAATGCAGACATATTTTGTGTGATAGAATTATATGCATCTATGTACATGTTGTTTTCCGTAGCCTTTTTGATTTCTTCTGTATACAAATTTTGTGCAGTGGCTCTAACGCTGCTGCTGCAGCCTGTAAAAACTATAAGTGCAATAATAATTATTATACGCATGCTGGGACCACCCCTATTTGTTTTTTATGATATAGCAACTTTTTGGAGGTGCTGAAATGATTTTATCTTGCCAAAAAATAAGCAAATCCTTTTCAGGCAGCCAAGTCCTTAAGGATATAAGCTTCATTATAGAAGAAAAAGAAAAAGTAGCTTTAGTTGGCGTAAATGGTGCGGGAAAGACAACGCTTTTCCGGATTATAACCGGCGAACTGGCCTATGACGGCGGTGGGCTTTCCATATCAAAGGATTTAAAAAAGGTCGGTTACTTAAGCCAATTATTGGACCTGGATAACGAAAAAACTATATATAATTCATTGCTAGAAGTTTTTGAAGATATACTTGATTTAGAACATAATATCAGAGAATGCGAAAAAATAATGTCAGAATTTACCGGGGCCGGGTTAGAAAAAATTATGGATAGGTACAGTAAATTGACGGCAGGCTTTGAAGAATCGAATGGGTATGAAATACAATCCCGTGTAAAAGGGGTTATAAAAGGCTTGGGGTTTCAGGAAAGCGACTATGGGCGGAAAGTTGGAATTTTATCTGGAGGGCAGAAATCCAGGGTATCATTGGGGAAGCTCCTGCTCTCAAACCCGGGGCTCCTTTTGCTTGATGAGCCAACTAACCATTTAGATATTGAATCGATTGAATGGCTTGAAGAATTCCTCAAAAATTATGATGGGGCTGTTTTATTAATATCCCACGATAGGTATTTTATAAACAAGGTAGCCGGTAAAATAATTGAGCTTGAAAATGGGCGGTCTGCAGTTTATTATGGCGGGTATGCCCATTATGCAAAGCGTAAAGGTGAAGACAGGGCTATTAAGGTTAAACAATACTTAGACCAGCAAAAAGAAATAAAAAGGCAGGAAGAAGTTATACGTGTCCTTAAGTCCTATAACCGGGAGAAATCTATAAAACGGGCCGAAAGCCGCGAAAAACTTTTAGCTAAAGTAGAGCGGCTGGATAAGCCAGAAGCGCTGCCCGAAAATATGCGCCTTAAAATAATACCTAAAATAGAAAGCGGTAATGATGTTTTAGATGTTTTGGGGGTTGGGAAATCCTTTGGGGGCCAAAAAATTTTTGAATCGGTAAGCTTTTCTATCAAGAAACAGGAAAAAATTGCACTAATTGGGCCAAATGGGGTTGGCAAAACTACACTCATAAAAATTATTATGGAGTCATTAATGCCGGATAGCGGGCTGTTAAAAAAAGGGGTTAATGTGCATATTGGCTATTATGACCAGGAACATAAAAACCTTAACCTAGAGAAGCCTGTTTTTGATGATGTTTATGATGATTTCCCTAAGCTTACAGTTTTAGAGGTACGGAACGCATTGGCGGCCTTTTTGTTTACTGGTGATGATGTTTTTAAAACAGTAAATGATTTGAGCGGCGGTGAAAAGGGTAGGGTATCCCTTGCCAAAATAATGTTGTCGAAGGCTAATTTCTTAATATTAGATGAGCCAACAAACCATTTGGATTTATACTCAAAAGAAATTTTAGAAGAGAGTATTAGGAATTACGAAGGGACCGTGCTGTATATCTCACATGATAGGTATTTTATAAATAACACAGCTGATAAAATTTTGGAGCTGACAAAAACGGGCGTAAATTTATATATGGGGAATTATGATTATTACATGGAAAAAAAGAAAGCGGAGCCTGTTATTAAAGTGGAAGCCCCCGAAAAGAAAGCCTATAATGAAAAAAGGCAGTCCCAATCAGACGGCCGCAAGCGCCGGACGAAGCTACGCAACTTAGAATCAGAGATAAGCAGCATAGAAAATGAAATTAAAGTTTTAGATGGGCAGCTGATGGATGGCAAAATATCCAGTGACCATGTGCTGCTTAAACAGGCCTTTGACGAAAAATCCAAACTTGAAGATGAACTGTTAATTTTATTAGAAGAATGGGAAGGGTTACAGGGGTAAGGCAGTTATTTATTTGTTCCGCTAGGCAGGGCTTTGGTTTAGCTTATAGGGCAGATAGCTTGTTCTTTTTTATCATCAAATAGAATATATATAAAAATAGGAATTCTATGTACAGCCCCGGATACCGGGGCTGTGGCGGCAAAATAGATGGCATGCCGCAATATGTTAATATTTGATGAGGAGAGATAAATATGAA
>JAITVM010000202.1 GCA_031285815.1 Clostridiales bacterium
GCGCAAGCTGAGCTTGCGAAAATCAACTTTACTTCTGTGTTGATTAATATACCCCTTGAAGAAAATGAAAAAGCGAAGGAAGCGGCAATCGCCGAAGTAAAACTAGCTATGGAAGGGAAGGTATCCGAAGGGTACACCATTGATTTTGCCGCCACCGGTTACGAAAATAAAATCCTTTCCGGTACGTTCACCGTTACAAGCAAGGGTTACCCTTTGTTAGACACGGCGGCAGAAAGCCGGGATATTACCGTAGGAACTTCATGGCTGCCGACGGCGCAGCGGGAACTTGATAAAATTGACGTACCATCCGTGTCTATCCTTGTGTCGCTGCTACGCAACGATTCACGGGACCAAGCGGTGAACCAAGTGATTTCACAAGCACGGGCGCAGGTTTTGGAGGGTTATTCTGTCGATTTTGAATGGACGGATTATTCGGTCAAAGGCACGGTTTCCGGAAAATTCACCGTTACTAACGATGCTTATCCCTTTGATACGGCGACAGGCGATGAAAAAATAATTACCGTGTCCTATACGCCAAATGCACTGGGCGAACTCGGAAAAATACGTGTGTCCGAAGTGCCGGTCAGCGTGCCGACTAGCGAGGGGGCAGCGCAAGAGCAGGCATTTGCACGTGCGGCGGCGATTGCGCAAAAGCAGGTTTCGCCGGGCTATAATGTCACTTATAAGAGTGCTTCCTATTTAAATACGTCGCCGGATAACACCACCGCGGAGATGGAAGGCAAATTCACTGTAACAAGCGCCACAGACCCAGGCGACAGGTCGGAAGATAGCGCCGCCCGCAAGATGAATGCGGTGTTTACGAGTGCAGCGCAGGAAGCGGATAAAATTAAGGTGCCTTTTGCACCACATGACGCACATTCCGCACTATACGACGATCTTCAAATGGGCTCCGTGGGTGCTTTTTATTATAGATCACAGGCGCGGGTACAAGTAATGCAGGGATATAGTTTATCTTTTAATTATGAAGGTTGGGATGAACGGGGACATTTCGGTACGTTAATTTTAACAAACGACAATTACCCAGAAGACACTGTTGAAAGATTTTTAAAAATACCTTTAGTACAAATAATTGATCCGCCGGCAGCAAAAGCTGAATTAGACAAAATTAAACTTAATGTGGAGACAATAAATATCGACTCTCCCATATCTGCAGAATCAATGCTTGCAGCGGCAGTTGAGGCGGCACAGGCACAGGCAGCGCCGGGATATACTGTATTCCTCGATTTAATTCGTGATGGCGGCTCTTTCATTACAGCTACCCTTGTTGTCTCAAATAATGATATGCCGACCGACACCGCTGAAATATACTGTATTATATCCGCAATATATACGCCTCCGACGGCGTCGAGTGAACTAGTAAAAATCAGCGTGCCTTCTGTTACAATTACTGTCCCGCCCGGCCATGCCTCTGCCCAGCCAGCCGCGGTTGCGCGGGCAGAATTAGCGGCACAGGCGCAGATAAAACCAGAGTATACTGTGGCTTTCACCCCAACAAGTGATAGTGATGGAATACTTTTGGGTAAATTCACTGTTTCAAACGCCGGCGACTCGGCGGAAGATGATGTTGAGCGGACGGTTGCCGTAAACTATGCGCTTTCGACTGCGGCAGATGAACTTGTGAAAATCAATGTGCCGCTTATGTCGGTTACAATCCCGCTTGACGACGGCGGTGCGGCGGATGAAGCTGTTGCGGCAGTGATGTTGGCGGTGCAGAAACAGATAACGCCGGGTTATGCCGTTACTTTCATCCGGGAGGGCAGTACTGTCGCCGGTGGGGTGCTTTCGGGAAGATTTAGCGTAACAAACGAGTCCGACCCCTACGATACTGCAGAGGACGCCACTAATCGCACGATTGAAATACGATATACAACTGCGTCGGAAGTACGTAAGGAAATTGATATATCATCCATAACTATTGATATACCAGTTGAATTACCAATAGTATCTAGGAATGCATTTGTTTCTCGGGCAATAGAGTTGGCACGGGCACAGGTAACGCCGGGATATACTGTAAGTCTTAGTTTCCTTAAAAATGAAAGCTATAATCAAGATGGTAAGGGGCGTGTCTATTTCACGGTTACAAACGATAACAATCCAGCTGATACGTCGGAGGACTCAGAAGATCCCTATCCCAACTACAGGAGGATTTTTGTAGATTCAACTTATGTTCGAGAGGCGAAGGATGAACTTGTCAAAATCAACGTGCCTGGCGTAAATGTCGGCGTGCCTCTGGACGACTCAGGCGCACTGGATGAGGCGGTATCGGATGCGGAAGCCGGGGCGCAGCGTATGATAATAGCTGGGTTTACCGCTAAATTTACACCAACAGGCAAGATCGCTGACGACGGAACACTTACAGGGCGGTTTACTGTCACAAATAATGATTTTCCGATTGATACGGCGACGTATGAAACTGACTGGACAATAACAGTAAGCTCGACGGTTTAAGTTTGAGCGAAAAAAACCACAGAAAATAAAAAAACCGCCCTATGGCGGATGGCGATATACTGAAAAATTTTTGAGATAATAAATAATTTACGAGAGATTCTTGCCGGGCCCCCTGTTCATGGGGGCCCGGTTTAAAATTAATATTTAATCAGATATTTAGTTACCTGTTCATATGTTAAGCCAGACATTTCAAAAGCTTCTATATAGTGTTAAGTTTTCATCTTTTTTAAATTTTCTAAAGAGGTTGAGGGTATTCTTGCGCGTCTGGATAAATAGCGAAGCATATTATTTTCCCCGTCTGCTATATGCAACCACAGTAATCACATTTAACACAAATGTAATTATAAGTAAAACCAAGGATACTTTTACAAGGGCACCCGTCGTGTCCATTATTGCAGACCAATCTTCTTTTCTTGCCAAATAATCTTGATAAATTATTTGAAAAAACAACGATACTGAACATGCCCCAAGGCTTAATATTGCAAAAATAGGCCAGTTTTTATTTTCGGAGATACTTCTTTTAACAAGATTTATAACAGGCAATGCCCATGCAAGAAGCCCTAGCAACAAGCTTGTTACATTAATCCAGCCATATCCCATAAACGTTCACCCCTTAATTGTATTCAAACTTTCGTGCGCCTTTTCTTTCCAAAGTGCAACGCTTAATTAAGTTTACCTGTCCGCATACTATATTATATGTTTATAATTTACCCCACCCCACGGGTCAAGGGTTGAATAAAGCCTTCTATGCGGTTGTCCCCATATGAAAAGTGCAATATGCTACGCTTTTATCCAATCAACAGAGAGATTAAATGCCTTGGTTCTTGCTTCAGAGCATTCTTTGGGGTATTCTCTTTCAATACGGCTCACCTCTTGTAATATCCCCTCAGTTTTAGGTGGCACAGGATTGAGGACATGGCTTGCAGTTTCAAAGTCAACGTGCCTATAAGTATATGGATAGTGATGGCTTTGCAACCGTTCAACGATTTTTTCTCCAGAATGCTTAGACGGCCAGACATTGTCCTCTGTACTAGTCAGCAATAAAATTCGTGCTGTGCTTTTTTCCACCGGAATTACAACATCATCAGAAACACCATCTTTTTCCGAAAGCTCGTATAGAGTTTTAATTGACATCTGTTTTTCTTCGGCAGATGCAGCGTTAAAGGCCTCCATATCTCTTGATAAAGGTAAATACGGCAGTGGGAAACCCTGATATGTCCACGAGGAAACCCCGCCGCCGAGCATCTCTTTTCCCAGGCCTTCTGTAACACAATAATGGGGGGCAACTGCAACAACACTATCAAAGAATGTATACCTCGCAGCCGCAGACAGAGCATATTCTGCGCCTTTAGACACCCCATAAAGCGCAAGCTTTTTTGTATGCATATTATTTTTGAGCCACTGTGCAGCGCACTCTATGTATTCTAAGGGGATTAAGTCCAGTGTATCATTAAGCCCGGAATACTTAAAATAAGCCAGAGCAAGGGCGGTGAAGCCTCTCTGTGCAAAAAGATTCGCCACATACTGCGCATTGCCGAGCCCGCCATCACTTCCAGTAATGACAATAACTGCTGTGTCACAAGTATTTTGCGGGCAGTGGACAGAACCTGTAAATCCATTATCATATAAAGAAAAATTTTGTACTTTCATAACTACTTTAAATACCCCCACTTATCCTGATTTAATGTACAATCGTCAATTGTTATTATATTACAGAAAAGTAATTACTACAACAGAACATTTAATATACTAATAGTGCCGCAAGGCACACACTATCCACGCCACAAGGCGCAATTCATCCCCAACCTTAGAGGTTGAGGGTATTCTCGCGCGCCTATATAAAAAACCGGCGGATTTAAAATATCCCGCCGGTTTTTTATATTAAAGGTTTTTTTATAACTTCTCAGGTGCCTTTTCAGTAAACAGGCCATTTTTTAATATTTGCAAGAAATCGTCTACTATACGGTATTTCTGTTCATCAGACAAACCGGTTGGAGGGCCAAAAACAATATATTTCATAGCAATAAAAGTTGATGCGCCCATTAATACATAGCTGGCCACCTCAAGGTTTAAAAGGTATACCTCGCCGGTGCGCACAGCATCAGATAAACGTTTTTCATATTGCTTGCAAAAATCGTCATAGTATGCTATAAATAACCCTGGCACAACAAAAAAAGATTGCCATACAATAAAAAAAATTTCTGGGTTTGTAACACAATAATCTAAAAAGGTTTTTATACCTTCCCTTTCCATTTCGTACCTAGTATTCAATACTTTTTTAGATAGTTTGCTAGCAATATATTTACGCACTTTATGCCCACAGTGTAGAACAATATATTTGTATAAATTAAGCTTGTTATCAAAATATATATAAAATGTCCCTGTCGATATCCCTGCTTTAAGTACTATATCATTTATACTTGTCTCGTAGTAGTTTTTTTGGCAAAAAAGCTCCTCAGACGCTTCTACCAAACGTTCAAGGGTTTCCCTTCCCCTGTCTGTTTTAGGTATTGATTTCAAAAGTGCAGATGTTGCATGTAGATCAGACATTCTATACACCTCATAATAGATTCATTGCTAAGGCTTGCCATAGCCTAGTTTATTTTATACTACTGCTGTCTATTATGTCAAATTTTAATTCATAGTTAAGATTACAAACTTATTATTAAGAATTAAACTAACGTGAATATTGTTTAAAGGCTACCGCCTTTTTCGGCAATAGCCTATGGGTTTTCTTAGCTCAAATTGCTTAACAGGGCCCCTAAGGGCAAAATATAAAACTTAGCCCAAAAAATTAATTATAAAGTCATGCCGCCATTAACCGATAATACATGGCCATTAACAAAGCTGGCTTCATCAGAAGCAAGGAACAATACAGCGTCAGCGATCTCTTGCGGCTCGCCTAAACGCCCTAATGGGTTTTTAGCTTTAATACCGTCAAGGACTTTCTCTGGTACAGTCAGCACCATTTCTGTTGCAACATATCCTGGTGCAACGGCATTTGTCCTAACTGCAGCGCCTTTACGTGTAAATTCTTTTGCCCAAGTTTTTGTCATGCCGATTACACCGGCTTTAGTTGCAGAATAGTTTGTTTGCCCAACGTTCCCATATTCACCAACTATAGAAGAAATATTAACAATAGCGCCTTTTCCGGCTTCCATCATTAATGGCGATACTATCTTCGTCAACAAAAATGTACCTTTAAGGTTAACATCAATAACAAAATCCCACATTTTTTCATCCATTTTTACAACAAGGGCATCTTTTGTTACCCCGGCATTATTTACTAAAATGTCTATTTTGCCTGCTTCTGCCTTAATCTTTTCAACCTCTTGCCCTAATTTTTCAAAATCTGTAACACTAACAACAATATGCTTTAAATTTGGGTTAGAATAGCCGCCTTCGGCCATATCAAAAGAATATACCTTAGCGCCTTCACGCAAAAATGTTTCTACTATGCAGCGGCCTATCCCGCGTGCACCACCTGTAACAATTGCTACCTTATCTGTTAATCTGCCCATAATTTTTATCTACCCCTTAATATTATACGTATTCTACAACTATAGCTGTACCCATTCCCCCGCCTATACACAATGTAGCAAGGCCATACTTGCCGCCACTGCGTTTAAGTTCGTATAATAGCGTTGTTAAAATCCTAGCACCCGAAGCACCTATTGGGTGGCCAAGCGCAATAGCGCCACCATTGACATTTGTTTTGTCTGGGGTAAGCCCTAATTCGCGTGTTACACAGAGGGCTTGCGCAGCAAAAGCTTCATTCGCTTCAGCCCTATCGATCTGCCCAGCCACTAGGCCAGCTTTATCTAATGCCTTCTTAACCGCTGGGACAACCCCGTATCCCATTATTGAAGGGTCTACGCCGGCTGAACCGTAACCAATTATTTTAGCCATATATTTTATGCCAAGGGCATCAGCCTTTTCTTTTGACATCACCAACAGCATTGCCGCACCATCATTTATTCCAGATGCATTGCCGGCAGTTACTGTCCCATTTGGTTTAAATGCCGGGCGGAGCTTTGCAAGTGAGTCAACAGTGGTATCAGATTTAGGGTACTCATCAGTATCCATTATTAACGGCGCGCCTTTGCGTTTCGGTATTTCAACCGGTACTATTTCATCTTTAAATTTTCCTTCAGCAATAGCTTTTACAGCCCTACGTTGGCTTTCAGCCGCAAATTTATCTTGGTCCTCGCGGGTAATGCCCCATTTTTCGGCTATATTCTCGGCAGTAACGCCCATATGGTAGTCATTATATATATCCCATAAACCGTCTTTTATCATTGAATCAACAATCACACCGTCACCCATGCGCTGGCCCCAACGCGCTTTTTCAAGCAAATATGGCGCATTGCTCATGCTTTCGGTGCCTCCGGTTAATATAATATCTACATCGCCGCAAGCAATTATTTGGGCTGCAAGGCTAACAGACCTAAGGCCGGAGCCACACATTTTATTAATTGTCATAGCCGATACAGTATCAGGTATCCCTGCGCCTAAACATACTTGGCGTGAAATATTTTGGCCTAACCCAGCTGACAACACATTTCCGATTATTACTTCCTCAACCATATCCGGGCTTACCCCAGACCTTTCTAACACAGACTTAGCAGCGGCAACCCCTAAAGCTGCCGCACTAACAGGGGCTAACCCCCCTCCAAACGAACCTATCGGGGTCCTGGCTGCTGCCACAATTACTACTTCCCTCATGTAATAAACCACCTATCCCTTATTTTGATGTAACCCTTATGAACCGCTTTGCCTTTCTTAATTTTACGGTATTGCTTGTATTAGATTTGAAAACAAATAATATAAACAGAATATTTTTGATTTACTTCTTCACCGGCATTATTACCGCTTGCCCATCAACCGCAATTACACCATCTTGATTTATACATTCCGTTTTTAAAGTAACACGGTTCTTTTCTAAATTAATATCTGTAACCGTAACAACAGCCCTTATAGTATCCCCAATTTCTACAGGCGCACGGAATTTAATTTGCTGGCTCAAATATATGCAGCCAACACCGGGGAGCTCAGTCCCCAAAACAGCCGAAATAAAACCGGCTGATAACATGCCATGTGCAATCCTTCCGCCAAAAATACTTTTTTCCGCAAAAGCTTTATCTATATGGACTGGGTTAAAATCGCCTGTAACCCCTGCAAAAATATATATGTCGCCTTCCGAGACAGACCTTGTCATCTCTGCGGCCTGGTCTATTTTTAATTCATTAATAGAATAACTATTCATTTATAACGCTTCCTTTTTATACTTTTCAACTGCCGCCGTAAGCTTTGGCAATATAACGTTAACGTCACCAACTATACCTAAATCAGAAGCTTCAAAAATTGGCGCGGTATTGTTTTTATTGATAGCTATGATATAATCTGACCCTTCCATACCTGCCAAATGTTGAATTGCCCCAGAAATGCCGCAAGCAATATAACACTCTGGGCGTACGGTTTTACCTGTTTGCCCAACCTGGCGGTCACGGAGTATCCAACCAGCATCAACACAAGCACGGGAAGAGGATACCTCGCCACCCATAGCATCAGCAAGCCCTTGAAGCATTTCAAACCCTTCCGCCCCACCGATCCCGCGGCCTCCGGAAATTAATATTTTCGCATCGCTTATATCTTTAGCCTGTTTTTTCTCTTTAACCACTTCTAATATTTTTATATTCATGTCTGCATCCGTAAAATCAACTTTTATTTCTGTAACCACACCGCTTGCTTTTAAATCTAGCACAAATGGCTCAAATACGCCTGGGCGTACAGTAGCCATTTGTGGCCGGTGCTCCTCGCAAACAATTGTAGCCATGATATTTCCGCCAAACGCTGGCCTAGTCATAAGAAGTAAATTTGACCCGCCATCAATTTCTAGTGAGGTACAGTCTGCAGTTAACCCGGTATGTATCCTTGCAGATACCCTTGGTGCCAAATCCCTGCCAATTGATGTCGCCCCATAAAGGAATATCTCTGGGCCCCTGTCTTTTATTATCTGTGTTAAAGCCTTGGTATATGGCTCCGTTACATACACGCTAAGAATCTCATCGTCAACATATATGGCCTCGTTTGCCCCGTACCCAATAAGCGTTTGTGCAATTGGTGCAATACCCTTGCCCAATAACACAGCTACGACCTCTTGCCCTAAAACCTTAGCCAGGGTTGAGGCTTTTCCGAGCAGCTCAAGAGAAACCTTTTGAACAACCCCATCACGTTGTTCTATAAAAACATATACATTTTTGCTCATAGCCAATCACCTGATTATATTTTTTTCGCGTAACTTCCGCATTATCACATCAACTGCTTCATCCGCAGAAACTTCATGAATTTCCCCATGACCTTTAACCGGTTTTGTAAACGACTTCTTAACTTTTGTCGGGGAACCTTTTAGCCCCATGTTAGACAAACTAATAGAACCCTTAATGTCCTCATACCCCCAGCGCTTAACTTGCAATGTACGGTATGCATCAAATACACGGCCTACTGTCATGTACCTAGGCTCATTCAACTCGGCAAGCACAGTAATAAGGCACGGGCAAGAAATTTCAATCCTATGGTATCCATCTTCAAAGCTCCGGTTAACAATTAATTTCCCATCTTCAAATTCAACCCCACTAACATAACTAACTTGCGGTATACCAAGGTGCTCTGCAATCTGTGGCCCTACCTGTGCAGTGTCCCCATCGATTGCTTGCCTACCGGCTATTATTAAATCATAATCCATTTTTTTGATAGCCGCGGCAATAATTGAAGAAGTAGCCCATGTATCCGAGCCGCCAAATTGCCTGTCAGTAAGTAATACCGCCTCGTCAGCCCCCATAGCAAGCGCTTCACGCAAAGCAACATCTGCTTGCGGTGGCCCCATCGATAATATTGTAACAATTGTTTCCGGGTTATTGTCTTTTATCCTAAGCGCCGCTTCAATAGCTGCTTTATCGTCAGGGTTAATAATACTTGGTATCCCATCACGTATAAGTGTGCCAGTTACTGGGTCAAGCTTGACATCAGTGGTATCTGGTACTTGCTTCACACATACAATTATCTTCATGCCAATCCCTCCCTATCTAACTTTCATATGGGCAGCAATAACCATCCGCTGAACTTCGGAGGTGCCCTCATAAATTTCTGTTATCTTAGCGTCGCGCATCATCCGTTCAACAGGATAGTCCCGTGTATACCCATACCCGCCAAATAATTGCACGGCACGCCTTGTAACATCGCTTGCGGTTTCAGATGCGTAGAGCTTTGCCATAGCAGCAAGGTGCCCAAATGGCTCATTATTATCTTCCGCACAAGCTGCCCGGTAAACTAAGAGCCGTGCGGCATCAGTACGTACCTGCATATCAGCAAGCTGGAACTGTGTATTTTGAAACGAACCAATCCTTTTACCAAACTGTTTACGCTCGCCAACATATTTAACAACTGCATCGATGGCACCCTGGGCAAGCCCCAGTGCTTGGGCCGCAATACCTATACGCCCACAGTCAAGTGCCTTCATCGCTATTTTAAACCCATCGCCTTCTTTGCCAAGCATATTTTCACGTGGCACTCTACAGGCTTCCATAATAATTTCACAAGTAGAAGACCCGCGTATCCCCATTTTCCTTTCTTTTTTACCAATAGAAAAACCAGGTGCCCCTTTTTCAATTATAAAAGCAGAAATCCCGCGTGTGCCTTTAGACTTATCTGTCATTGCAAAAATTATAAATACGTCGGCATAACCGGCATTGGTGATAAATATTTTTGAGCCATTTATTATATAGCTGTCCCCATCAAGTACAGCTTTTGTCTGTTGCCCGGCAGCATCTGTGCCTGCATTGGGCTCGGTAAGGCCAAACGCGCCTAGTTTTTCGCCTTTTGCAACTGGGATTAAAAATTTTTCTTTCTGCTTGTCTGTACCAAACATCATAAGTGGTGTCCCGCATAGGGATGTATGTGCAGAAACAATAACGCCTGTTGTCCCACATGCCTTCGATAATTCTTCGACCGCCATTGTATATGCAAGGTTATCACAGCCTTGACCACCATACTCTTTTGGGAAAGGTATCCCCAAAAAACCATACCGTGCTAATTTTTCAACTGTCTCAGTTGGAAAACGCTCTTCTTCATCAATGCCCTCAGCTAAAGGTTCTACTTCTGCTTGAGTAAACCCCCGGTATAGGCCCTGTAGCAATTTATGCTCAGGCGATAAGGTAAAATCCATATCTATCCTTCCTTTACTTTATATTGTCACGTTTAACCGCACGCTTTTCTTTTCAGCTATAATAGAAACCAACTATGCCTTGTGGCATAAACATAATGACAACTATATACAATGCCCCGAAGAATAATAACCAGCGTTCAAATATAACATGTACATTCCGTGAACTTATTTTTTCTCAATATCGATGCTCACATTATTGACCGCTTTTAGTACGCCAAATTGTACAGAAATATCTTGCGTTTTAAGAATAATTTTTTCTATAGTGCCACCATTCTTCTAAAAAATTTTAATAATAAACGAATTATTTCAAAATTTAATATGAAGAATTATTCATATACTATTTAAGCTATATTATCATTTCACTTTCTGCTTGTCAATGTTTAATTATTAGATAATTTAAAAATGATAAATAAGTTATCGGAATAAAAAGCTAATTTACTTGTGCAAATTTTATAAAATTAATACTTGACTCAATCTAAAACACATGTTAATTTTTAAAAAGCATGAACATCAATTCATATTTTTTAAAAACTAACATGTGTAGTGATTTATGACTAACATATCGGGAGGTATCGTACAGCGCTTGAGGGATTTAATGTTGGAATTGTAGCTTATACCCTTTAGACTCCAGGGAAAACAAGGCGCTTTAGCTTATTAACTTTGCTAGACCATGCGGGTATGAGCCCATGGACACAGCTTCTTGAGTTAGGCCTTCCAAGTGCTGGTATTACATTGGTAACAGGTGCGCCTGACCTTCCGCAATTGCGTGGTATGGTCCCTCTTGGAAAGATTGGTGGCAAGGGCTATTGCGTATATTACCCTACATTGCCACAAGCAGAACCCCTCAATGATTGGATGGTAGAACGTCATCAAGCTGAATATGGTTTTGCCCCTGACTTCTTTACATCAGGTGGGTTTGCTGCAGCTGTTGCAATTTGTACTGCACTTGAGAAGACAGGTGGGGATACAGAAGCCCGTACTTTAATAGATACTATGGAAGGCATGGAATTTGAAAGCCCTACTGGCAAGCGTGTTTTCCGCCAAGAGGACCATCAAGCTATGCAGGACCTTTTTGAAGTTGAGCTTACATGGGAAGAAGGGTCAGACCATTGTATACCTAAATATATAAGTGTCATCCCTAGTGACGAAATTACGCCTCCAATAACAAATGGCAGGTAAGCTATTAATGTTTTGATTAGGCTAGGGCAACTACATTGATTATAATAATAGGGTTGGGCAATTAAAGTTGCTTAGCCTTATTATTTTGCTTAATTCCAGAAATGCAATTTACTTCTATAAGGTGTATATTATATATGGATGTGATAATTATCCACATACTTATCAACAATTAGAACCATGGTTATCCACAATTCGTTATGGAACAAACAAATTTTTTACGCTTGTTTGTTAGCTTGTTTTAGTACCTGTTTTAATGCTTGTTTTAATACTTGTTTTCGGTACCCGCAAAACCGC
>JAITVM010000210.1 GCA_031285815.1 Clostridiales bacterium
GTTCAAGAAAAAAAAGGCACAGCCGATAACAATAATGTAATAACTTTTGAGGGGATTATAAAGGATATAGGCGGCGGCGGGTTGCGTTTTGTTAGCAATGAAGTGTTAGAGGAAGGCGAGAAAATCAAAGCCGCTATAGTTTTAAATACAGAAGTAATTATTGTAAATGGCAAAATACTGCATAAGCAGTTTTTCCCAAAATCTAATTATAAGTATCAATACCGCGTAGAATTTATCGGCATTTTAAAAACTGAACAAGAGGTAATTGTTCAATTTATTTTTGAACAGCAGAGGAAAATACTTCAAAAGACAAAAATCTGATTATTTATTTATTTTTTGCGTAAAATAATATTAAATCGGCATGATCCTTTGTGGGTTAGGCCGACGCTTGGATAGGAGTGGGTTTAATGCAGAGCTTTGAAAATTTAGATAGTGCACATTTTGAGGTATTGCGTGAAGTTGGTAATATTGGCGCCGGTAATGCAATTACTGCGCTTTCAAAGATTTTAGGAAAAAAAGTAAATATGACGATTCCCATCATAAACCTTCTGGAATTTAAAGATATTGCTACGTTTGTCGGTGGGCCGGAAAATACTATTATCGGCATTTTGGTTGGCATTTCAGGCGATATTAATGGTATTATGATGTTTATTATAAAATTGGAACAGGCTAAAACTCTTATAAATATTTTGTTTGGCAGGGAATCAAAGAATGAAAATATTAAGGACTTTGATGAAATTGAGATATCGGCGCTTAAGGAAGTTGGAAATATTTTGTCGAGCTCGTATTTAGGGTCTTTATCACAACTATTTAATTTTAAAATAACCCCATCTGTACCGTATTTATCGATTGATATGGCAAATGCTATATTATCTGTGCCGGCTATAGCTTTTTCAAAAGTAGCCGATAAGGTTTTATTTATAGAATCTGTTTTTGATGCAGAAGGTAAAGATGTTTCTGGATATTTTGTGCTTGTGCCTGAAATGGCATCTTTTCCAGTTATGCTCAAGGCTTTGGGGGTTTTAGGGGTTTAATATGCAGAAAGTTATTGTAGGGATGGCAGATTTAAATTTTGTAAAATACCCAGATATATTAACGACAATCGGGCTTGGTTCATGTGTAGGCATAGCCTTATACGACCCGTCTACAAAAATGGCGGGGCTTGCACATGTTATGTTGCCGGATAGCACGAAAATACAAAATAATACTAACGAAGCAAAATTTGCTGACACAGCTATAAAAAAATTAGTTAGCGATATGTTGCGCTCTGGGGCGTCTAAATCTTTTATGAGGGCGAAAATTGCAGGCGGCGCACAAATGTTTTCTTTTAACTCAACAAATGAAAGTATGCGTATAGGCGACAGAAATACAGAAGCTGTAATAAAGCTATTGGCTGAATATAGGATACCTATTGTGGCAAATGACACAGGGAATACTTATGGGAGGACAATCGAGCTTTATAGCGAGGACGGAAGGCTTGTAGTGAAAACTATCGGCCATGGCAATAAAATTATTTAGACATTTAGATAGGGATGGTTGGATGGCTGAAAAAATTCATATTTTGATTAGCCTATTTGCAGGGGTAATTGTAGCGGTTTTATCGCTATACTGTAAATTGGATCCAACTTTTATAGCGGCAAGGCTCATTATTGTTATAGCGGTATTTTATATTGTCGGGGTTTTATTTAAAAACCAAATCATTAAAATATTGCATGCACACGCGGATAGCGTAGACGAAGAAATGGGCCCTGAGGTATAGCTGCTATGAGGGTTTCTACTAAAGACGAAAAATGGTTGATTTTTTATTATAACCGGCTCTGTATACTTTCTATGGGGGCGGCGTGATATAACCGGACAGGAGGAAGCTTGCTGTATGGATAACATAGACAAAGTTTGGGAGCAGTATGCTAAAACAAAGGATAAAAACATTAAGCAAAAGCTTATTTTAGAATACGCAACCTTGGTTAAATTTGTTGCGGGCAGGTTAAGCGTCCATATAGGCCAACATGTTGATTATGATGATTTAGTTAGCTATGGGATATTTGGGCTCATAGATGCCATAGATAAATTTGATTATGAAAAAGGGGTCAAGTTTGAGACATACGCATCACTACGGATCCGTGGCGCGATTATTGATAGCATTAGGAAGCTTGATTGGGTGCCGAGGACTTTAAGGCAAAAAAACAAACAGTTAGAGCAGACATACCAGGAATTGGAGTTTGAACTGGGCAGGGAACCAACTGAGGAGGAATTGGCCGACAAACTAAACATATCAATTGACGAGGTTAAAGAGTTGATTAAAAAATCATCCGTAGTCTCTTTAATCTCGTTAGACGATTATTTAGAACAGAACCATGAGGCTGATTATTCGGCGGGCAATAACAACAGGAAAGATAGCCCAGAGGCAATTTATGAGATGCAGGAAGTAAAAGAGCTTTTAAAAGATGCTATCGATAAGCTTTCGGAGAAGGAGAGGAAAGTTATTTCGCTATATTATTTTGAAGACCTTACTTTGAAAGAGATTAGCAAAATTATGGATGTTTCAGAATCTAGGATTAGCCAGATCCATTCGAAAGCTGTGTTAAGGCTGCAAACCAGGTTGGGCAAGTATAAAAATATCCTATTCGCAAACTAATAATTTTGCCGAAAACTAGCATTAAACCGGATAGGCAAAACTATATATTTAGGTTTTGCTATACGCCAATGTTTTATAAAAAATTGTTAAAGGGGTGATTTTATGGGAGAAAACCTGCAGGCTGTTGATAAGCCTGAGGAAGTTAGGCTCATTGTGTCAAAAGACAATATGAGTGCGTTTATTAGTTTCTCGGAGCCAATAAATTCTGATGTGCGCATTAAAAGTGATGTTATTAAGAAGCTATTGGCAGAGAAAGGCATAGTGACAGGTATTTTCAATAAAGTCATTGAAACCTTAACAACCGGGGAAAAAGAGTATGAGAAAGAGTATTTAATTGCGAAAGGCGTTGAAGCTGTTGACGGCAAAAATGGCAGCCTAAAATATTTATTTGACACAGGGGCCGGTAGCCATAAACCCAAAGTAAAAGATGGCGGCCGGGTAGACTACCGTGACCTTGATTTATTTAAATTAGTTAATGAAGGTGATGTTTTAGTCAGGGTTATACCCCCAAGCCAAGGCGAAGATGGGGTAGATATAAAAAACAACATAGTTAAAGCAAA
>JAITVM010000254.1 GCA_031285815.1 Clostridiales bacterium
AGTTAATAATATTTATTTAGATGAAAAGAATAATTTAATTAATATTGACATGATGTCTAAAAATATTATACATGCTAAACATTTTTTTTCATTATCTGAAGAAATTAACATAAATTTTACGTACATAGATACGGTTAATATAAATATTTATTTTGATATCGATTTAAATACCCATGAAAAGCTAAAAAGTATATGGGAAAATATTGTGTTTATTGTTAAGCGTGACAGCCCGGTTTGTGCCAATTTATTAGAAAGTTCAAATTTTGTAGTAAACGGAAACAAAATTATTGTCAATGTAAAAAATAATGCCTCTTTTATACTTATAAAAAAAGCTGTTGATTTTAAAATAAGGGATTATTTGAAAATGGTATTTAAGGCGGATTTTTTTATAGAATTTAAAGACATTGTTCTATCCCAGGCTGACAGGGAGAAACAAAGGGCAGGGCTAATAGAAAAAGAAGAGGCGTTTATTGGCAATGAGATAAAAAAACCGCCATCATCAGCTTCTATTAATTACAATAATGTAAACAAAGGCAACCCGGAACAAAATAAATTTTCTTTTAATGAAAATATTGACCGGAGGCGCAGCAATATTAAATATACTGCCAACTTGGCAGAACAATATAGAAACATCGTAAAGCTCTCTGAAGATTTACAAATTGGGGCTGAAATTATTGTTACCGGCGAAATTTTTGAAATAGATTTAAGGGAAACAAAATCCGGCAAATATTTAGTTAGCTTTTGTATTACTGATAAGGCTAATTCAATTTCTATAAAATTCTTTATAAAACCTGAAAATTATAACAGCGATTTTAAGGGGCTTATAAAAAATGGCAACCATGTTATTGTTAAAGGTGCCGTTAATGATGATGAATTTTCCCGTGAAGTTAATATTATGGCTAAGGAAATCGGCCCATTAGAAAAACCGGCCCTGCGCATGGACAATGAAGAAGAAAAACGTGTAGAGCTACACCTACATACCCACATGAGCTCTATGGACGGGATATCCAGTACAAAATCACTTATTGAGCGCGCTATATACTGGGGGCATAAAGCAATTGCCATAACTGACCATGGGGTTGTCCAGGCCTTTCCGGAAGCCCTTGACATTTGCAATAAAAACAAAGGCAAGATAAAGATAATATATGGCGTTGAGGCGTATTTAGTTGATGATTTAGGCGCAATTGTGGAATCGCCCAAATCCCAGCCGTTGGATACAGAATATGTAGTATTTGATATAGAAACCACAGGTCTTTCAAATTCTACCGACCATATAATTGAAATTGGCGCAGTAAAATTAAGGGGCGGCCAAGTTTTCGAATCATTTAATACATTTGTTAACCCCAATATTAAAATACCTGAGAAAATAACAGAATTGACTAATATTACTGATGATATGCTGGTAGGTGCCCCCGATATAAGGGAAGCGCTTACTGATTTTTTAACTTTTGTTGGCGGGTCTGTGCTGGTTGCCCATAATGCAAGCTTTGATACAGGCTTTATTAGGGCGGCGGCTGGCAGGATTAATATTAGCATACAGAATACTGTATTGGATACATTGGAGCTATCTAGGCTATTGCTACCAGAACTTTCGCGCCATAAATTAAATATCATAGCCGGGCACATGGGGGTTAGCCTAGAGAACCACCACCGTGCCTGCGATGACGCTAAAGCAACTGCTGAAATTTATATAAAATTTATTGATATGCTAAAGGCTCAAGGCGTAAACAATTTAGATGGCATTAATATATTTGCATCTAATAAAATAGACAAGAAAAAACTGAAAACATACCATGCAATTATATTGGTTAAAAATTATATTGGCTTACGGAATTTATATGAACTAATATCAAAATCCCATTTGGAATACTTTTATAGGCGCCCAAGGATACCAAAATCAGAATTTATTAAGCTAAGGGAAGGGCTGATATTAGGTAGTGCTTGTGAGGCCGGGGAAATTTTTCAAGCTGTGTATGAAAAAAAGCCAACTGAATTTATTAAGGCGCTTGTGGATTTTTATGATTACTTAGAGGTACAGCCAATAGAAAACAATATGTTTATGCTTAGAAACGGCAAGGTCCCAAACCCCCAAGCATTGATTAGCCTTAATAAAGAGCTTATCGCCCTAGGTGATATGTATAGCAAACCGGTAGTAGCTACATGTGACGTCCATTTTTTAGATTCTGGCGATGACATCTACAGGCGCGTGATAATGTTTGCAGAGGGCTTTAAAGATGCGGACATACAAGCCCCTCTATATTACCGCAATACCGAAGAAATGTTTAAGGAATTCAATTATTTGGCCTATGATAAAGCAAAAGAAATAATTGTAACTAACCCAAATATGATTGCCGACATGGTTGAAATTATAAAGCCTATACCAGATGAGACTTTTCCGCCAAAAATTGATGGGGCAGAGGAAGAGGTTAAAAGGATCTCAATAGAGAAGGCAAAAAGTATTTATGGTAGTAATTTACCTAATATTGTGAATGAACGTTTAGAAAAAGAGCTGTCTTCGATAATTAAAAATGGTTTTTCAGTAATGTACATAATAGCACAAAAGCTTGTATGGAAATCCCTTGAAGATGGTTACTTAGTTGGGTCGCGTGGTTCGGTAGGGTCTTCTTTTGTGGCAACGATGCTTAGCATTACTGAGGTAAACCCGCTACAGCCACATTATATTTGCCCTGCCTGTAAATATTCTGATTTTGAATCTGATACTGTAAAACAATTTTTAGGTGCCTCCGGTTGCGATATGCCTGATAAGTATTGCCCAAAATGCGGTACATTGTTAAATAAAGACGGGCATGACATACCGTTTGAAACATTTTTGGGCTTTGACGGTGATAAAGAGCCGGATATAGACTTGAATTTTTCCGGTGAATACCAGGCAAAAGCACATGCCTATACCGAAGAGCTTTTTGGTTCAGGTTATGTTTTTAAAGCAGGTACCATAGGGACTATTGCAGATAAGACAGCCTATGGGTTTGTGAAAAAATATTTTGAGGAAAAAGGCCTTAACGCAAGGCCGGCAGAAATAAACAGGCTCAGGAATGGCTGTACAGGTATAAAAAGGACAACAGGGCAGCACCCCGGGGGGCTGATGATTGTGCCCACCGGGCATAGCATATATGAATTCTGCCCTATCCAAAGGCCGGCCAATGATGTTAAATCTAATATAACAACAACACATTTTGATTACCATTCGATAAGCGGCAGGCTTTTAAAGCTGGATATACTGGGGCACGACGTACCAACTATTATTCGTTATTTACATGATACAACACAAGTAGACCCTACCACTGTTGATTTAGGTGACAAAAAAGTAATGTCCCTATTTACGTCCGCCGAAGCGTTGGGCATTAACCTGGACGATATTGGGTGCAAGACGGGCTCCCTTGGGCTACCTGAATTTGGGACCAGTTTTGTCAGGCAAATGCTATTAGATACAAGCCCGGGGTCTTTTGCTGAGTTAGTAAGGATTTCTGGTTTATCGCATGGCACAGATGTTTGGTTTAACAATGCGCAAGAACTTATAAAAGATGGCGTAGCAACATTAAAGGAAGTCATCCCGACCCGTGATGATATTATGGTTTATTTAATCAATAAAGGGGTGGAAAAAAAGGCAGCTTTTAAAATTATGGAAAATGTAAGGAAGGGTAGGGGGCTGACTGAAGACGAAGTTAACACAATGAAAGCCTCAAATGTCCCGGACTGGTATATAGAATCATGCCGAAGGATTAAATATATGTTTCCAAAAGGCCATGCTGTTGCATATGTAATGATGACTGTACGGATTGGCTATTTTAAAATTTATTACCCTTATAGCTTCTATGGTGCGGCTTTTTCTGTAAAAGCGGAAGATTTTGATTATGAATTAATGTGCCAAGGTACCGATAAAGTTTATGCGGAAATTAAAAGGCTTAATAGTATTGGAAAAGAAATTTCCGCTAAGGAAAAAGGGACGCTTACTACTTTAGAGCTGGTTTATGAAATGTATAAACGTGGCCTAAAGTTTTTACCACTCGATTTATATAATTCAGACGCAAGAAAATTTAAAGTAACAAGCGAAGGGCTGTTACCGCCCCTCTCATCGGTACAGGGGCTTGGTGCAAATGCGGCTGCGGCTATTGTTGCAGCAAGGGGCGATGGTGAATTTTTAACGGTAGAAGAATTTCGGAATAGGGCTAAAACAACAAAAACTGTAATACAGTTGTTAAAGAAGCTTGATATATTAAAAGGGATTCCGGATACAGACCAGCTTAGTTTTTTTTAAATTAACTTTATGTTAGATATGAGGGTGTGATTACAATCAAGAAATATAGATTAGGCTTAGACATAGGGTCAACAACTGTTAAGCTTGTGGTCATTGACAATGCGGATAATTTAGTTTTTTCAAAATATGAAAGGCATTTTTCAGATATACAGCTAGCAATAAAAAATATTTTGTCTGATGCTAAAAAATCACTTGGGGACATAACCTTTGAGGCGATGATAACAGGCTCGGGCGGGCTAAATATATCAGCTTGGCTAGGGATACCTTTTCTTCAAGAGGTAGTGGCTGTATCTACGGCGATTGAAACTATAATCCCTGGATGTAATGTCGCAATAGAAATTGGCGGCGAAGACGCCAAAATTATGTATTTTAATAACGGTGTTGAACAAAGGATGAATGGGATATGTGCTGGCGGCACAGGGGCTTTTATAGACCAGATGGCCGCACTTATCCAAACAGATGCAAAAGGGCTTAATGACCTTGCTAAAGAATATAAAACTATTTACCCAATAGCTGCAAGGTGCGGTGTTTTTGCAAAATCAGATATCCAGCCCCTTATTAATGAAGGGGCAAGTAAAAATGATTTAGCTGTTTCTATATTTCAAGCGGTTGTATCACAAACAATAAGTGGTTTAGCATGCGGAATGCCTATAAAAGGCAATGTTGCTTTTTTAGGTGGCCCGTTGCATTTCCTCTCTGAGCTAACTAATAGGTTTATTGATGTTTTAGGGCTAAAGGGCAGCGAAATAATCGTACCAGAAAATTCCCACCTATATGCTGCCATTGGCTCTGCTTATTCTATAAAACATAATGAATCCTTTACATTCTCTGGGCTATTAGAAAGCCTAGAGAACAATAAAATTATTAGCCATGAAATTGCCCGGTTAGACCCGCTATTTAAGGATGAGGATGAATATAATAATTTTTTGGAGCGGCATAACAAAAATACTGTAAAACGTGAGGATTTAAAATATATTTCAGGGAATGTGTTTTTAGGTATAGATGCCGGAAGCACAACTACTAAGTTAGCTTTGGTTTCAGAAGATGGGGAAGTCTTATATTCACATTATTCTAATAACCAAGGCAACCCGTTAAAGGTAGTAGCTGAAGTATTAAAAAATTTGTATGCTATACTGCCGGAAAATATTAAGATAGCCAATTCTTGTGTAACAGGTTACGGGGAATCCCTTTTAAAAGAAGCGTTTAATATTGATATTGGGGAAGTAGAAACCGTAGCACATTATAAAGCCGCCGCTTTTTTTGAGCCGGATGTTGATTTTATTTTAGATATTGGCGGCCAAGATATGAAATGTATCCGCATTAAAAATAAAGTAATTGACAATATTTTATTAAATGAGGCTTGTTCTGCCGGTTGTGGGTCATTTATTGAAACCTTTGCAAATGCTATTGGGTATACTGCAAAAGATTTCGCTAAAATAGCTTTAGATTCAAAAAAACCTATTGACCTTGGTTCAAGGTGTACCGTATTTATGAATTCCAGAGTTAAACAAGCGCAGAAAGAGGGCGCAGAAGTTTCAGATATTTCGGCAGGCCTTGCATACTCAGTAATAAAAAATGCATTGTTAAAGGTAATTAAAGTAGCGTCGCCAAAAGATTTGGGCGAAAAAATAGTTGTACAGGGCGGCACATTTTATAATGACGCAGTCCTTAGGTGTTTTGAACAAATAAGCGGCAGCGAAGTAGTCCGCCCAGATATAGCTGGTATTATGGGCGCCTTTGGTGCAGCGTTAATCGCAAAAGAAAACTATCAGGAATATTATGTTACAAAATTAGCTACCCTGGATGAGTTGAATAATTTTAATATCAAAACAAAAACCGCTAAATGCAATTCTTGTGAGAACCATTGTACGTTAACGGTTAATACCTTCTCAAATAATAAAATGTTTATTTCTGGGAACAGATGCGAAAAAGGTATTAAGGGGCATTTAGTAAAACCGAAAGCGCAAAAATTGCCAAACTTATTTGAATATAAATATTCGAGGCTTTTTAACTATAAGCCATTGGATGAAAAAGATGCATCCCGTGGGGTGGTAGGCATCCCGAGGGTACTTAATATGTACGAAAATTACCCATTCTGGCACACATTTTTTACTAGGCTCGGATATAGGGTTGTATTATCGCCACAATCAAATAGGGCCATATATGAAAAAGGTATAGAATCTATGCCTAGCGAATCGGTTTGTTACCCTGCTAAACTTTCCCACGGCCATATAACTTGCCTCATAGAGCAGGGGGTTAAATTTATTTTTTACCCATCTGTTTCATATGAGCAAAAAGAGGTTAAGGCTGCTGACTTCAATTATAATTGCCCCATAGTTACTTCTTACCCCGAAAATATAAAGAATAATGTTGAGGCTTTAAAGTCTAATAACGTAACTTTTAAAAACCCATTTTTAAATTTAGGCGACAAAAATTCAGTTATCCGCGTTTTATCAGATGTTTTCCCTTTTGTAGGGAAGGATGAACTTGTAGAAGCGGTAGAGCTTGCTTATATTGAAGATGCTAAATTTAAAAAAGATATACATATGAAAGGCGAAGAAGTTTTAGCTTTAGTCGAGAAACATAATTTAAAAGCGATTGTTCTTGCCGGGCGCCCTTACCACCTTGACCCAGAAATTAACCATGGCATACCAGAATTAATAAATAGTTATGGCTTTGCGGTTTTAACAGAAGATAGTATTTCACACCTGGGCGAAGCTTTAATAGATAGGCCTTTAGGTGTACGGGACCAATGGGCATACCATTCTAGGCTATATGCGGCGGCAAGCTATGCTATATATAAAAACAATTTGGATTTAATCCAACTAAATTCTTTTGGCTGTGGGCTTGATGCTGTTACTACGGACGAAGTTGAAGAGATAACCCGTTCAGCCGGTAAAATTTATACGCTCCTTAAAATTGATGAAATAAATAATTTGGGTGCGGCTAGGATACGCATACGCTCACTTTTAGCAGCTATAAAAGACCGCGACAAAAATCAGGTTTTAGTTGTAGAGCCTAAAAAACGCAATAAACGTGTCGTGTTCTCTAAAAAAATGAGAAAAACCCATACAATACTCTGCCCACAAATGTCGCCGGTTCATTTTGACCTGGCTGAAACTGTACTTATGTCCGAAGGGTATAACCTAGAAGTATTGCCGGTACCTGATGATAAATCATGTATTGACATAGGGTTAACATATGTAAATAATGATGCATGCTACCCTGCAATTATAACGGTCGGGCATATTATGAAAACATTATTGTCCGGAAAGTATGACCTTAATAACATTAGTGTTTTAATTTCCCAAACCGGGGGAGGGTGCAGGGCTTCAAATTATATAGGCTTCATCAGGAAAGCGCTTAAAAAAGCTAACCTTTCCCATATACCGGTAATATCGGCTTCATTTTCTAAAATAGAAGCAAACCCAGGGTTTAAATTAAATTTGAGCATTGGGCATAAAGTAGCACAAGCATTGGTCTATGGAGACTTATTTATGAGGGTCCTATACAGAACAAGGCCTTACGAGCTAATAAAAGGCTCTTGTGAAAAATTATACGACAAGCACCGGCTGGCGGCTAAAAAACAGCTTATTATTGGTGATTTTAAAGAATTTAATAAAAATATTGTTGATATAATTAAGGATTTCGATACGATACCCTTAAAAGATGGGCTCGTAAAACCAAAAGTAGGTGTAGTCGGTGAAATTTTAGTTAAATACCACCCGACTGCAAATAATAATATTGTCAAATTATTAGAAGATGAAGGGGCAGAAGTTGTCGTACCAGACCTGATTGATTTCTTTTTATACGGCTTCCATAATTCAAGCTTTAACTATGCTAATTTAGGCGGTAAAAAATCTTCTATGGTTGTCTCAGAAATGCTGATAAAAATTGTTGAATTTTATAGAAAAACTATGAAGGAGTCTCTATTGCATAGCAAGAGGTTCCATCCGCCAATCTCGATTAAAAGTGTTGCCAGGCTTGCGGAGCCTATTGTATCGATCGGGAACCAAACAGGCGAAGGCTGGTTTTTAACTGGTGAAATGGTCAAGTTTATAAAATCGGGTGTAAACAATATTGTTTGCACACAACCTTTTGCATGTTTGCCAAACCACGTTACGGGCAAAGGTATAATTAAACAACTAAAAGCAAAATACCCCCTTTCTAATATAGTAGCTATTGATTATGATTCTGGGGCCTCTGAAGTTAACCAATTAAATAGGATTAAATTAATGTTATCTGTTGCACAAAAAAACTTAGACAATACTACATACGACATAAATAATATGTTTGAGGTTGGCACAAATAAAAAAGCTAGGTTTAACAAAGAACAAATCGATTTTTAAATTGTTTTATGTATAAACAAAATTTACAACCATAATCATATTATGTAAATTCGTATTGGAAGAATAAAATTTGGGGTAGGGTTGATTTATATTTTCGTATAAAAAAATGCGTCTATTATATATAGTATAGATGCATTTTTTATTGTTGCCGCAACTTTAATTCCATTACGGCAACGTGGTAATTTCTATATGGTATACATTAAATCCGTTTTGCTATAGCAAATTGAATAATTATTGTTTATAATTCAATTCGCCCATTATATAATAGGGAGTATCAAGAATAGAAATAGGGGGCCGGTTTATTTTTAGCTGAATAATCCGTCTGGTTTTATTTAATTTAAAATATGAGGGGTATCTATTCTTAAGACTTCGTAAAAGTTTTCTTTTACGAAGTCTTTTGTATATTATTATAGGCACAGGTTCATACCCCCTATGCCTACTTTATATTTATAATTTAATTAAATTATTTTCGTACATATTATTAACAGCTAAAATCAAAGCGATTTTAGAATGCGTATAACTAAGCCCACCCTGCATATAAACAGCGAACGGCTCTTTTATCGGCGCATCGGCTGATAGCTCTATTGAAGACCCCTGCACAAAAGCCCCTGCTGCCATTATTACTTTTGAATCATAACCTGGCATATCCGAAGGGTATGGCTTAACAAAGCTATCTACGGCGGAAGCGGCTTGTATAGCTTGGCAGAATGTAACAATATTTTTTTCATTCTGTAATTTGATTGCTTGGACAATATCGGAGCGTTTTTCATTTTTATTAGGGTATACCGAAAACCCAAGGTTTTCAAATATAGTGCTTGCTAATATTGCACCCTTGATACATCCGCAAACTATTTGTGGTGCCATAAATAAACCTTGCGCAAATGATTGTGTTACACCAAGCGACGGCCCAACTTCAAACCCTAAACCTGGTGCAGTAAGGCGGATTGCGGCATTTTCTACGAAATCATATTTCCCGGCTATATAGCCGCCTACAGGCGCCAGGCCGCCACCGGGGTTTTTTATCAGCGAGCCAACTATTATATCCGCCCCCACTTCAGACGGTTCAATAATATCAACAAATTCCCCATAGCAATTATCAACCATACAAATTACATCAGCCTTGATAGATTTGATAAATTTTATTAGCTGCCCTATTTCTTCTACAGATAAAGAATGCCGTAAAGAGTAGCCCTTAGAGCGCTGAATTGTAACGAGCTTGGTTTTATTTGATATAGCATTTTTTATGCCTTGATAATCAAAGCTGCCATCCTCCAGCAAATCAACTTGCTTGTATGTAATACCATACTCGATTAAAGAAGACTTAGTTTTTTTAATCCCAATAACGCCTTCTAAAGTGTCATAGGGCTTGCCTACCGGTGACAATAATTCATCGCCATATTTTAAATTCCCGAACAATGCGAGCGTTAGCGCATGTGTGCCGGATATTATTTGTGCCCTCACCAATGCTGATTCACATTTAAAAACATCAGCGTAAATATTTTCTAGGGCATCCCGGCCAAGGTCATTATAACCATACCCGGTTGTAGGCGAAAAATGAGCTTCTGACAATTTATTTTTTTGCATTGATTTTAAAACCTTTAGTTGGTTAATCTCAGCAACCTTATCATAATGTTTAAACTGCCCGGAAAGGCCCGCTTCAGCTTCACAACAAAATTCAGTAACCTTCCTATTAATATTAAAATCATTATCTAATACGTCCCTAATATCCATACAGTAGCCCTTTATTGCCTAGAGGATTTAAATAAATCTTGAAACACAAGCTTATCTTGTGGCTCTATTGTAGAAATTGCATGCTTATAGACCATATTTACTTTCCCGCCTACTTCAATTAAAATAACATAATTGTCAAAGGCGCATATTTGTCCGGTAAGTTTATTATTGCCAAGTGTAGTTATTGTAGTGGTTAACCCACTTTTTCTAACAGCGTTTAAAAGCATATCTTGGTTATTAATAATTTTATTCA